>MPNP01000262.1 GCA_002239085.1 Rhodobacteraceae bacterium bin131
CGATTCGGACAAGTTGGTGCTCGGTCAAGAGGCAATATAGGATTTTCGGTTGTCCGAGGGGGCGACATTGTAGGGGAGCACGAGGTAATTTTTGCAACCAGTGGCGAGCGCATTGTTTTATCTCATATCGCCACTGACAGAACGATTTACGCGACTGGTGCAATTAAGGCGGCTTTGTGGGCTCTAAAGCAATCACCAGGGCTCTATGACATGGTTGATGTTCTAAACTTATAAATCAGGTAACCACTGGGTTTATCCTCACCCCCAAGTTATTGGGCTTTGCTATGGCTTCAGAATTGAATTTTTGGCAGCGAATAATCGATGGTTGGCAATGGATAAAATCCTTTGCCTTTGTCATCCAAATGTATTTAGTCATGGCAATTATGGCCATGTTTTTTATCCCCTTATGTATGTTCATTAGCCACACGGCGTTTACGGCTATCCGAACCTATTGTAACTATGTTCGTTGGTCTGCTCGGCTGATGGTCGGATTAACTTCTGAAATACGCGGCAGAATTCCGACTGAAGAAGTTTTGATTTGTGCTAAGCACCAGTCATTTTTTGACATCCTGATTTTGTGTAGTGTATTACCTCGACCTCGCTTTGTCATGAAGAAAGAATTGTCAAATACACCAATTATTTCGTATTTTGCACGAAAAATTGATTGTATCTCTGTTGACCGTGGTAAGAAAAGTATTGCCATCGATCAGTTGAAAAAAGGGATTTTAGAGGCTGGTGCACCTTCAGGACAATTGGTCATTTATCCTCAAGGCACACGTGTTCCCCCCGGAGTCAAGAGACCATACAAAATCGGTGCTGGGATTGTATATACTCTGCTTGGCCTACCTTGCATCCCAACGGCAACCAATGTCGGCAATTTTTGGCCCCGAAAAGCAATCTTGCGAAAACCTGGTCTTGCCATAGTTGAATTCTTACCCGCAATTGAACCCGGTCTTTCCAGTGATGAATTTCTAAAAAGAGTCGAGTCTATAATTGAACAAAACTCTGACCGCTTAATCAATGGGTAATCACCCCTACCGTAAACGCCTTATCAATTAATTTATCCGTTCACATTGGTTTGGGCATCCCAAACTTTCTTAGACGCTTGAATAGCCGCCTTCAATCATCATTATTGCACCGTTAACCAGATCCGATGCTGGAGATGCAAGATAAAGGGCCATATCCGCGATCTCCACTGGCTCCCCAAAACGGCCCAGAGGGGTAGCGGCGAGCATAGGGGTGGACTTATCTGGAGGGCTCCAGATTTCTTGGCCCATTTCGGTCATCACCACAGTCGGACAAATTGCATTCACTTGGATGTTATGGGGGGCAAGTTCGGCCATTAGAGACTTTGTAAGTGCGTTTAGTCCGCCTTTTGAGGAGGCGTAAGCAGCATGGTCCGCCAGAGCAATTACGCCTGTTTGGGAGGAGATGTTAATTATTTTTCCGGCCTTTGCCGCAATCATACCTGGGGCAAAGCCTTTAGCCAAAAGGAACGGAGCACGCAAGTTTATGGCCATTGTGCGATCCCAATCGGCAACGGAATAATTTAGAACCGGGCCAATTAAAGCCACCCCTGCGGAATTAACAATGATATCGATCTTGCTTGTCATCGCAAGTACTTTTGCGACCAGCTGCTCACAGCCCTGTGCATGAGCGATATCAGCTGGGATAATCTCGCATCCAGTCTTAACTCTAAGTTCGTTCAGGCGTTTGACTGATTGTCCTGTTGCAATGACCTTCGCATGACCCTCAGAAAAAACCCTAGTTATCTCGGCTCCGATACCCGAAGATGCTCCCGTAACGAGAGCAGTTTTACCTGCGATTGAGAACCTGTCTTTCCAACCCATTGTTCATTCCAGATTGGTGTGCTTGGTACGCATATCCTGATACGAAATGTCAAGACAGTCTCGGAGTTCAAGCACCAACAATTCGCAAAAAATGAACATCAGCAACTCGTAAAGTGATCCCATTGGCAGGATTGATGTGGCCGATTTTCCTTGGTCAGCGGCCATTGTTTGAGCAGGAAGATTGACAATAATATCTGCTGAACGTGAGACTGCACCTTTGGGCTCAGCGGTAATGCAGGCTACCATTGAGCCAGCCTTGTGCGCTACATCTGCCAACGCCGCCACAGTTGAAAAATTCCCAGGCCCGGCGCTGACAAAAAGCAAATCGTTCTTAGCCACTGACGGAGTGGTCATCTCACCAACCACATGAGCATCAAGCCCGAGATGATAAAGTCGCATAACAAGTGCTTTCATCATAAGGCCCTCGCGCCCAACACCATAACAGCAAATGCGTCTAGATTGTTGAATTGCCTCTGCTAGCCTTGGTATCTGTGCAATGATCTTTGGAGAAAGACGAGGCCGTAACTCATCAAGGATTTGCTCGGCTCGACTCATTCCGTTCCTACCTTGATCTGTATCTTGATATCTCTGGGGCGCGCCTCAGCCGCTCGATTGAATGCGGTAATACTATCGGCGAAATCATATGTTGCACAAATTAATGGCTTAAGGTCCACTTTCCCTGAACCAATAAGCGC
>MPNP01000263.1 GCA_002239085.1 Rhodobacteraceae bacterium bin131
GCTTATATTTATCTCGAGCGGCCTTGTCCCACGGCATGGTATACCTCCTTTTTTAATAATGTTTGAAGGTGTAACATATACGTATTCAAGGCCGTTTACTACCTCATAGACTTATGGAACAGGTTCTTAGATATGATTTCCTATATTCTTAAGAAAGCTACAGGGGAGTGGTTAAAGTGCTATGAAAGAAAAGAACTGGTTCCGAATGTTCGCGTCATCTATATTGGCGATTATGTATCAAGAAAAGTGTTAGTGAATGGATGTTATGATCCCCTTATTTTAGATTTTTATCGAAATAAACTATTTCCTCAAATCCCACACACTTCACTTGCTCTGGATATTGGTGCAAATATAGGAAATCACACAGTTGTAATAAAGCAATATTTTGACAGGGTGATAGCATTTGAGCCAAACCCACAAACGGCACTGTTATTACGTGCAAATACAATGGGGGGGGGTAAGAAATTAGTTGAGGTAGTCGAAAAAGGATTGTCAGATATACATGGTACAAAGAATTTATCTATTTCCTACAACAATGTAGGTATTTCTAGAATTGTTAATGAAGATACGAAAACCTCTATTGAAGTTGAAACTTTAGACCGTTTGAGGAGTAAATTAAAACTAGAAAAAGTGGGGTTTGTTAAGATTGATGTAGAAGGACATGAAGCTAAAGTGCTTGCTGGTGCACAACAGTTACTTAAATCCCAACAACCTGTCATTGCTTTAGAATTACATTCATCAGGAGATTTACCTAGACAGGTTCACGATGAGCTTCTAAAATCAGGTTATCAATACTTTTGGGAGATTACAAATTCCCAAACCAAGGCTGAAAGATTCTTTTCAAAAAGAATGTTTCCTCAGATTCTACGACCTAAAGTTAAGAAGGTATATCCGAAACGAATTGAGAAGATATACCCAAATCATGTTTCGGGTCAATTTATAATTGCTAGCAAACTTCTTACATTTTAAGGTGATATTGTTTTGATCTAGCAATAAGCTACAACCATTAAGGGTAGAATAATTCAAGTTAAGTAAAGGCAGCGGTTTTTAATTCCAATTGGATTTAAGTGAGTGCTGAGGAAATAGCCAATTCACTGGTTGGCAGTGTGTGAGAAGAAGCAAAATCTAAATCAGAATATGAAATCCAAGAGATGTGTTGGAATAATATTCGTAATAAATACGTACTTTCTGATGAAGCCCTGTCGCTAATGCTTCATCGGTTATATCACGCACGTTATAATATTGGAAGTAGTTAAGGTTGTTATTGCCATTGAGTTAAGAGACAGGCTTCTAGCACGAACCAAACAGTAATAACCCCTTAAAATGGAAGGGTATTTCGCTTTATTTCTGTTTTAAAGGGTGTCAACCTAATATAGATAATTCTCCAATTTCCCGTAAATTATACTATCCCCTCAAATCGGGGAGTTTCTGCCATCCGGCAGAATGATTATTCATAAACACCCTTCATTCACTTTTGGTCAAATGGGAATAATTCTCTGATAATTGAAACTATTAACCAGCCACAAAGACGAGGGAAGGGGTATAAAGCTCTCACAGGGTTTTGTGAAGAACCATGTTGGCCTTGGAAGGTGAAGCCCAGGTTGATACTGATTCAAGTTTTGGATGCCGAAAGCTCCCCTATCAGTCAGTAATCAAGTACAGTGCACATGAATATGTCCGTGGTGATGTTCATGCCAATGGTATTGAATCGATGTGGGCGATGTTCAAGCGTGCTCACAAGGGAGTGTATCACAAGATGAGCCCTAATCATATGCCGGTTTATGTGGATGAATAGACGCGGCGGCAGAATGTTCGTCGCTTGAATATAATTGATATGATGTCAACACGGGTACAAGGTCAGGTGGGGAAGCGATTGCTTGAGCGGTATTTGCTCGCTGACACTGGTTCATGCCGTGAGGACGGGGAGTGAGAAGACATATTCTCAAATGAGTCATTTCGTTGAATCTATCAGCTCAAAAAAACTGTTTTTCTCTTTGCCACCCGAGAGAGAACGATGTTATAAAAGTATTAGTATCATCGTAATCTCAGTGGACTTGCTGTCCATCTAAACTTTAACATTTGACTTCGTCTCGGTGGTAAATGGGATGAATTCATGTCATGGTCATCATTGCGAGGTATCTTCAAAGGAACCCCACAGAGCCTTGCCGTCAATCGCAATCATCAGCAAGTTATTGAAATCGTGAAGGGTCATATTGCTGGAACGGGATCTTCCAATCCATTGAAGATCTATTTGAAGTATAGTGTTTCCAGCCATAAAGCATTGCCTTGCAACAGAAAAACCATAAAAATTATACAAAAGACGAGGGGGGAAATTTGTTCAAGTTTGACTGCCCTGATTTGGCTCGCTATTTGAGTTGAATCTCAGAAGCAAACAATTTGACAATTGACATCAACAAGATTTTGATGCAACTAATAACCTCCTATATTGTACTGATTGAAATTCTAAATGCGAAGGGAAGAACGAGCCCCTTGTATTCAATCGGTTGGAAAGCAGAAATATG
>MPNP01000264.1 GCA_002239085.1 Rhodobacteraceae bacterium bin131
CGCAATTATCCAGCGAAAACTACAATGAAGCCAAACGCTTTGTGATGCTGATTGATGCTCTCTATGAAAATCAAATCAAACTCATCCTTTCAGCCGCAACTCAACCAGAAAATTTATACCTAGAGGGTACCGGCTCGTTTGAATTTAATCGAGCCGTTTCAAGGCTAAATGAAATGCAAAGTGCCGATTGGGTTAATCGATGATCTTTTAGCCAAAAGACGGCCAACATCAAACTCCTGATTGCTTTATTAATGAATCGCTAAATTTAAACAAACATGTGGCCGTATAAATGGTCAAATCATTTTCTACATGACGATTTTAAACCCACTCTTTGTCGTCTTTAAGGTCCACATAAGATAGCACCCCTAATTATTTACTCTGAATGAAATTGGCTTGTGGAGGACATTATGTGCGAATCTCAACTCTATTATTCTTGATTTCGTTGCCCGAACCAAAATCCATGGTAATCACCTCAACAAATATTTTCTTGACCAATTTCCACTCATTCCACCCGAAACGTGTGAGGCAACCTATATTGGCTCTCGTTCAGCATTGGAGATTGCACGCGAAGCTGTCATTGCGTTGACTTATACCGCTCAGGACATGACCTCGTTTACCCAAGACCTCAATTATGTTGATGCTCAGGGCAAAGTTCTGCCCCGGTTATTTGGGATATTTGGCAGCGAACAATCCGCATGGCTCAACTTGACGCCTTGTATTGTCTTCTTTATGGCGTTCATCATCACGAAGATATACGATACGTTTACTCAACGTTTCCGATTGTAGAGCGCGAAGACAATGAGACCTGGGGAGGATATTTATCAAGAGATTTATGTCTCATGTGGCTGAATGCAATGCTTGCCGGGAATGGTGAAAAGGATGTTGCCTTCCTGGAATATGCTCATGGTTGATTAAGCCCCAACTCCAAGACTAGATCCCTCATTCATATTACTACATTCAGGTTTATGGTTGTGCGGCATAAACTTCAATTGCGATGTTCTCAGAAAGGAGACGTTGATAAATCCACTATGGATGCAAATAATCCTGTTGGGGTGCAAATAATTACCACTTATCACGGCTAAAACACTCAATATCCTAAGCGGGGGTTAAAATAATTCTATGAATAAGGTGTCTTTGGGTGTATAATAGCGTTGTAACTCAGCTGAATTTATATCAATATCGGATAAATGATTGACACTAGTACTCTCACAATTACCCACGAAATTCTATACCAAGTGGCCAAAATTGATGAGTTTAAGGGACAATGGCTTTCCTTGGGTGTCATGCCCCCTGAACGTCTGAACACTTGGCGCGAATTATCCACCATCGCAAGTGTTGGCTCCTCATTAAGACTTGATGGGGTATGCTTGAACAATACCCAGGTTGAAGAGGTTATTACAAAAATTCCTGAGCAACAGTTTGTAACACGCAAGGAACAGGAAATTGCTGGTTATACTGAAGTCTTGAAACTCGTGTTGGATTCTTGGGAAGAGATTTACCTGACTGAATACCAAATAAAACAGTTTCACAGTGACGTCTTCAAATACTGCAATACAGACTCAACCCAAAGTGGTCCCTACAAAAATTCCACACAGACCGACAGCGACTTGAAAGACGGTGGACTCATGTTGGGTGGAGGGGCAACCTCTTTTGAAACCCCTAGGTTAATGAGAGAGGTGATTACTTGGGTGAATACAACTCTTGAAGCCAAGTCGCTTCATCCGCTTTTGGCTCTGGCTATGTTCATTGCGGTCTATCTAAAAATTCAACCCTTTCAAGAAGGCAATGGCCGACTATGTCGTATTTTGACAACTTTGCTTTTGCTCAAAACTGGTTATAAATTCATTCCTTACTACTCCTTGGACTGCCTCATTGAGAAACATGACACAGATTATGAATTAGCTCTTCGTCAAACTCACGCAACTATACGCACCAGAAACCCTGATTGGCAACCTTGGATTAAGTATATTTTGCAGATGCTTGTGAATCATACCCTAGGCCTCTCAGAAAAAATTAAAAACGAAAAAGCCATCCATAAGGATTTACCAATAATTTCTTTACAAATCATTGATTGTGTGAAGCAAAAAGGGCGGATTACCATGGGAGAAATGATTGCCCTAACTGGAATTAGTCGCAATACCTTAAAGGATCATTTTCGGTCCCTTCTAAAAAGCAATCACCTTAAGCTACGTAAGAAAGGGCGTGGGAGTTGGTATGAACTCCCCTGACTTGAATGATGCTTGACCTATGATTGCTGGAGTATCCACTGTCAGGTTACATGATCGGCAAGCGAATTAATTGCCTATCTGGTGATCCTTAATTATAATCACGACAATGCAGCACGAATTGTAACCCCACAGAGATTTGCAATCGCCAATCCGAGGTTTAAGGCTTATTCACTATCTCTGAAACTTTTTGACAAAAACATCGTTTTTGGCGGATTAAAGTCAACCGAAGTTTCACCTCATAGTGCTAAAAGG
>MPNP01000265.1 GCA_002239085.1 Rhodobacteraceae bacterium bin131
CAGTCCGGCGCACATACCGAAGCATTTGACTCGAAGGGGGAAGACTTCCGCTTGGCTCTTGGCTGTGTCGGTCCAGTGGCAGTGCCCATCGTTTGGCTTCCATCACCGCTGAACCAAATTGATACCGCTCCCACTGTGCAGACTTATTACGTGCCCTGTCCTTGTCCTGAACTTGTGTAAATAAAAGCAAATCAGGAACATCGTCACGACCGGTGGTTGAGAGGTTCTGTTCCTTGAGCCACTGCGACCAGCCCAGGGTCTTCAGGATGGGTATAATAATCTCGTCAACAGTCTCGGCTTCACCCGGATTGGCGATGACCGGTGTCACTAAGGCTTCAATGCGAGCGACAATCTCGTCAAGTTCAGAAGGTGTAATTTGCGACCATTCAGGCAGACGACAAATTGGGCCGTTTACACTGAGAAAACTCTCTGAAAACAGTAAGCCATCAATTGGGTGCATCATCATTATTCCATGAAACTTGGCATCACTCAGTTATCATCGTCTTGTGACGAAGGGCAACAGTCAAGGGAATTGCTTGATACCTATAAGCTCAATCCCAATAGTGTTTGTATCATATTGTCATGATACCACAAGCAAAACTTATTCAGAGTGCATAAATTAAGGTGCATTCGGATGGTATTATCCTAATCCACCTTTACCATTTTTTCCAAAATATTTTAATTGACCTCAGCTAGCCTTTTTGTACCAATTTTTTTGCAACTCCATTTGATGAACTCTTCCCATATAATCAGTGTTGCTGAATTCCCTAGCTGGCCACTTGGGAAACGTTTATGACCTCTTATCGTAACTACTCAGGTAGGCTAAATTTCCCTGTATTTTTTCAGATTCCTGTTGACAATGTCGTTTGACATTGTCATAATCATACCAATCGTCCAATATAAGTCGAGCAGTTATTTTTTTCAAACCATATGAAACGTCTCTCCCAAGCCGCTTTACAGGCGGCATTGACACGCTCACAGAAACAGGTTGCTGACTTGACGGAAAAGGACAACCAGGTCGTCGCTGAGAATACTGATTTTAAGGCCCGCCTCGCGGAGTATGAGCACCACCTCAAGAAGATGAGTCATAACAGTGGCAAGCCACCGTCCAGCGATGGTTTACGCAAACCCAAGGCTTCGGGCAAGAAGAAGTCCAAAAGTAAACGTCCATCCGGGGGTCAACCGGGTCATGACCTATCAACTTATCACACTTAACTCTGTCAGTATGTTTTGATGTTATCCTGAGTTTTGCCGAACGATCATCCTGATTATGCCGCCAACATTATCATGCCGACACATGTTCCCAACGCACTGATTCATGGGGAATGTAAGTTCAAGTTGTCGGCATCATTCTGGTCACACCACATATTTCAATCGGAACCTATCAGATAGAATTATCGGCTTGGTCAGGTTCAGTTGTCACACATGAATCGATTACCACCTTGAGTATGAACATACATCCGACTCCAGCGACCCACGCAACGCCCAACCATCGTCATCGGGTCAACAGCAATAGGAGTCGAGCCAGAATGTCCCTCGGCTGGGGCTTGACAGGAATGGTCATGCTTACACCGATCGTTATGTCACAATTCGATACTATGACAGTATGAGCCGTGTCGGTGGTTTTGGGATATCGGGATTGATGGTCCAGGAGAACCAGCGGGTGTTGATGAGGAGACCAACGGGTTGGTTCTTCAAACGACACCAGAATGATGCCGATAACTTTAACCTACATTCCCCATGAATCAGTGCGTAGGGAACATGTGTCGGCATGATAATGTTGTCGACATAATCATGATGATAGTTCAGCGACACTCAGGATAACATCACAACATACTACAGAGTTAAGTGTGATAAATTGATAGGATATTGACCATCTGGGGTGAGGGTCGTTGTGAGGCCTTGGCTTTGGCCGCGATGGCCATTTCTTTGGGTGACCATAAGGCTGGTTGTGCGTCATGGAGTAACCGTGCTTTGGTATGCTCGGCCAACTTGACTAATTGTTAAATGTCGTCGGGATGGGTGGTCATGCCGATATGTTGGACGATGCGTTGGCGTGGTTGGCCATCTTTATTGCGGTAGCTTGTGACGATTTGGACGGACGTTTTTTTGGTTTCGGGCGATGTTTTTGTTCGGATGTACATAAAGTTTTGACTTGAAAAATGAAAAAAGAATTTGTGTTGCGTTGATTCGAGACGAGAACATTTTAAAAGTCAACAAAGATATTTCCCGCAGGCATTACCAGAGATTAATCCACATGAAACACTGTAGAATGGAGAGCTGCTGGGGATTTAAAAAAAATGAAAAAGCGAAAATGGAAGCAAAGTGTCGAACTCAGGAGAAGTAATTGTGGTCATGACCGCGGTGAGGAATCCTCATCCTGCTTTTCCTCGGCGGGCACCAATTCATCCTTAATCAGAAAATAGATCTGTCCTGAAACAAAGACAAATGTTGCAACCGTTAAAACGATTGTCTTAA
>MPNP01000266.1 GCA_002239085.1 Rhodobacteraceae bacterium bin131
TCATGCCCCAGAATTAAACAAACTCAAGGCGGTCAGAAGCCAGCAGGATGCGTTCATGCAATACCTGGTGACGAGTGCCACCGGGGAGGTGAGGGAGGACAGTGTCGAATTTTTGCAGACTGCCGAGCGGAAAAGACTGCTCGTCTCACCGCTCTTCAGTCCTCGGCTCCGTCAGAAATATGCCAAGGAAGGATTTGAGTTAGTGGATATCCCCACCATGGCCAGGAGTTTCGGGATTGAACTCGCCACCCGAGCCAAAACAGCTCGGGCAACTACCACTGTTCCATCAGCTTAACGACAAGTAGAAAAGAAAACCGACCTAACAACCGCCTGCTTCATCTCCTTTTGATGATGATTTTAATGAGAGATGCAAGGACTAGTATCACGCCTTCATTGAATTGATGGGTAAAGGCGTGATACTAGGAGTTATTCTTTGAAGAAAGTGGATTTCTTTTATCGACAATTCTCCCTCATTGAGTAACAATTATTATTGTTGTGATTAACAGACAAAATGCCGTTGCCACAACGGGGCAACGGTTTTTTATTTGTTTTCATTGAAGAACAGAGGAGAGCCAAGTTGAAAGTTATTTGACAAAGACAATGGTAATTGTTACTTGCTAGTGAGTAGAAAAGGAGTATTACAATGCAGGATGTCAATGAAATCTTTAAAGAGCTGATTCAGAAGCAACTGTTTCCGGCCAAAATACTAGAGGTAACGGCTGAAGAAAACGAAGACCATGATGGTGACCCTGTCGTTGATTTCCACATCATATTTGAGGCTGAAAACGATTACATTGATACTGAGAAAATCGTTAGTTTGCCCAGGTTACTGGGTCCAACTTTTCAGGAAATATACAAAGATAAGCTTTATGCTACTTACTCTTACATGACTCCAGAAGAAGCCGAATATTTACGCACATTACCTTTTGATTATTGATATTGCTCATTTGGCAGCTAGAGAAAGCTGCCAAGGAAGACCTCAGCAGGGTATTCTAAAAAGTGCTGATAGTTTGCGGTGTTGAGGTGTTTCATTCACTATTCCGAAATTTATAGTGATTCCTTAATTTGACCGGTTGGTACAGACCGCTGCCTACAAGTTTTGCGGCATGGCTATTGGTCCTTTGAGCATAACTTTGCGAAGAAACAGTGATAGGGATAAAACAAATGGATTTACCTATTGAATAAAGGAATTTGCCAAAAAGATTACGGATATTCATGATTTACTTTATATTTCGGACATCGCTCCTTACCACTACATTCACACTCAAATGCCCAATTAACATTTAACATTGGTGTAAAAGCTATCAATCAATTGGAAGGGTCAGACAAAAAGACCGTTCAAAAATTACAGATTGCACTGCCATGATAGACTTTTGAAATTAAATACCAATGAAATTATGTTTCCTCCAATACCTCCTGCTTCTAAAAATTTCAATTAAACTTAATATCCGGTAGGATGGATATCTACTAAAACAGAAAATTAAATTCGCCATTATGTCGTTCTTTCTTTTCCTCCACCAACAACCTCAAATTCTCTTCTTCCCGCAGCTGATTCACTTGAACTATTCTTTTTAGAGGTGCTCCATGGCATTAATTTTCTCTGGTCATTCTCACCCTGATTGATTCTGTGATGTCTAACCGTTTTTTTTGCTTGGACAAATATTTCGGATTGTTAGGCAAGTTGTTAATAAGTTTTGTCAACGGCATTTATCATTTAATGGTCCGTCAAATTAAGAATTCATTTTGGGCCATTCAACAGGTCTGGCAAATTTAACTTCTGATTTGCTTTTGCAGAAAAAAGAGTTTATTCAATTACGACCTTTTCACTGACTAATAATACAATTATTCCATGTATCAACTCTTTCACATATATCTTTTCAAATCCGAATGAACAATCATTTTACTTTGATTATTAAAGGGTTTTAATTTGGGAGGTTGAGTGATACAATCACCCTCAGATATCAAGCTTGAATATCTTGTTTTAGCCCTTATCCAACATCCCACTCTCGCTTGTAGCAAATTTCATGAATAAACTGTTTTGAAAGCAGCACCAAGCATTAAAGATTGTAGTAAATGGGATTATTGTTTTCCATAATGTTTACCCGCTGAGCTTATTTAATATTGTTGTTATAATAGCACGGAATTGCTGTTGTCTCAGCGTTTCAACAGTTTTTTTGTTTAAATCGTAAATCAGGGTGAGTTAGGTTAGAATATTTCTTGAAATAGTTGATTGTGGTTATTAGGTGCTGATGTGTAGAATAGTTATAGTGCCATACAAATTATTAAGAAATTCTTCAAAGGCCTAATTCAGGTCCGGCCCAGATAATTGTGGTGAATTCTGAAGAAACCAATGATTATGGTAGTGATTCAGTCATTATTTTTCGGCGAATATATGAAGACGAAAACGACCACAATTGTCCAAAATAACACTTGGATTGCCGCGATACCTGCATCAAA
>MPNP01000267.1 GCA_002239085.1 Rhodobacteraceae bacterium bin131
AAACAGTCCAAGATAGAGTTCTATTGACATTAATCACAAAGACAAAGCCTGTGCCGTGAATTAGTCCCTTGTCCATTATAGCCTTGAGTGTCGCAACAGAACGCCAGATTAACTCTAGCCGAGATCGACTTAATTCATTCGGACGGTTAGTGAAAAGGGTTTCGTAAAATCTATCAAGTTTCGTTTTACCATTCTCAAGTTCCAATTTACCTAACAAGCTTCCATCTGGGATAACCACGGCAAGATGTGGGGGTTGTACTTCATGCTTTGCAGAATCTTTCACTAGTTGCCATAGTGACTTTGGAAGTGCGTTTCTATTTTCTTCGGTACAGTGACCTAATCCTGCCGAGTGCTCTAAAGCAGTATAGGCTTCAATTAAACCTAAGCTAGAGTGACGAATTCTTGCTAAAGAAAGAGCCTGGTTACCGACCAACCAAGCACTATTGTCATAATTGAAAAAGCACGAGCGGTTGCCTAAGGGTTTTGCTTCGCCCTCCAATGGCAAAAAATGATCAAACCACCCATTAAGGTCAAAAGTGATAAAATTCCTCATTATTGCATCAATACTTATTCTAAAATAAATTTCAATATGATACTCAGGACAAACTCCTTTCCATCCATTCGTTCAAAATTGAGTCCCATTCCTTACAAGTTTTATCCCAATCATTGCTTTTTGTGGTGATATTAAACCACAAGGGATTACTTGAGCTCACATAAGCAATTACACCTAACCGATCATTATCATTGCCAAAGCGAAATTTAATCGGCTTTTTAGAATCCACAAATATAAAATTAAATTCACATTGCTCATTATTTATCCCAAGATAATTCCCTTGGTTGGGGACTTCTGGTTCACTAAGCTCCGGGCAGTGGGATAAAATACCAGCGTTAGGTTGTGCGCAAATGTATTCATACAGTTTCATGGATGCGCGCAGTTTAAAAAGTTCAATTATTGTCCTGTCCTGCCACATCCATCGCTTGTCTGAAAGAGCGTTTTGGTTCATCAGTTCTTTCCAAGAGCGCCATATAACCCGATAACGACGGTCAAAGCGCAAGGGGAAATTAGGAGCTACCGTTGGAATTGCTTTTTGTACTTTCATTTCTCTCAGAAATAGCGCAATTCCTTGTGCCTTCATCTGATGAGCTTCGATAATCGAGCATGAACTACTTTTCGAACCATGTTCATTAATCCACCTTTTTGACTCACTTACTGTTAAACATGAAAATGCTCTTAATACTCTGTTTTCCAAAGTAACAATGGTTTCGTAACGTTTGGGAGCTTTGACTCTTTGCTTAGACCCCGCACGTTCTGCAATGTTTCTACCCGGTTGAGCCGATAACCAGCGCAATGTCTTGGCATCAACACGACGCAATGACTGCAACTTGAGCATGCGGTGTTCAGTACGCAGAATCGCTCGTGGTTGAGCGTCAAGCTCATCAAGAATTGTGCGAAGTGAATCGGCATGCTTTTTTAATATATCTACTTTTGGGTCAATTTCTTCAAAAGACTTATCATCCCATAGTGAATTCAATTGCATATATGCAGATTTTATTGACGACACTGTGGAAAATGCTTCGGGTACTTTTTCTAATATTTTACACGCTCGCCGAAGATATTTAGCTCTGGAACTATCAGCCAACGATGGCCATTCACGAACATTGATAACTAATTTTGTTTCAGGATTCAAAGAAATAACCAGTACTTTTTCTGTTTCGATCGGGCGGGGAAGATGCCAAGCTTCAACTTCTCCTTCAGGTATTGATTTAAAAGACCGTGGTGGTGTTCCACGCTGAGTTCCGGGTATTTTGGGCAAAGTCTGACGATAACGTCCTTCTAGCCTTGGGTATTGTTTAGGAATGACACCTTTTAATGCTACGATTACAGGAGAGCTATTCTCAAAATTGATTGGCGGGTTATTCCTCTCACCCAGGTTTAATAAACTGGGAGGTTTGATTTCATTTCCAGAAGCAGCGGAGATGAAGGACTGGTATGAGCTATAAAGCCAAGCCGAGTTCAGTTTGATTTCCTCTAGTCCTAAGTGTGTTCATCATAAGTATAGCCGGGCCAATTAAAAATTTGCGTTGTGTTTTGCGAATCTTCAATTGCTTTATTGATTTCCCGTGAGAATTTATCATCTCCTAAATTTTCATCACATAAATTGATCAATAATTTCAAGGAATCTTCACATTTATTCAATTCACATCCTGAGAGTTTTGGAAGTAGTCGCATGTTGATCTGATCAATCATCGGCTTTTTCCAGTCCCGGTCTGGATAACGTTTAATATATGCCATGATACTTTGGGCTATTCGGTATCCAAATGCTCGGTTAGCCATCTGCATTAATTCTGCTAAGAAAGTGAGATTTTCTTTTATCGCCTTATCAATAGCTTCCTCTTTTGAATTGCTTTCTGCCCATTTGAGCCAATCTTCATAAGCCAAGTACCCAA
>MPNP01000268.1 GCA_002239085.1 Rhodobacteraceae bacterium bin131
ATCTATACAAATTTGTTCGGTGGGAGTTGAATCAAGCGGTCCAAAGGGATATTCCTATTATTGGGGTGAACCTAAATGGTCAAAGAATGCGAGATGACACCCGTTGCCCTCCAGCTATTCGTGATGCTTTAGCTCTATATGTAAGTTACAATCCAAAAATTCTTCAGCATGCTTTGGAGATTTGGCCAAGTAAGCATGTTGAATTACAGCAGCAAAACAAATCGGGGCCTTACTATTTCAAAGATGACACATATCAAAAATTTGGCCTCTGATCAGTGGACTGAAATGGTTTACGCTTTCCGAAGCAAGAATTCAATTCGACAAATCTTTTGGAAAATTCTACAATGTTTAGGGATAATGTGGATTATAGTTGAGCCTAGTTCCTTCTTTTTTTCTTCTTTAGAAGAATTTTATCAAGCAAATTGGCTGTTAGTCCTAATTCTTGTAGTGGTGGCAGGAATTTACTCTGGTAGACCAAAATTGAGTGCAATTTCGAAGATTAGGGGTACGGATGCGAGCATTGAGATTCGAGTTGGTGACCTATTTAAACAAAAGGGTGCGTTAATAGTCGCAGCACCTACCAGCTTTGACACTAGCTTGGAAGATGGTATAATTAGTGAAAAAAGCATTCAAGGTCAATACACAAAGCGTTATTGTGATTGTGAGAATTTGAACCAACAAATAGAAAAATCAATAAAAGATGATGAATTTGTTACAATGGATGAGTCAGAAAAACCTTATGGTAAATCTAAAATTTACCCTCCCGGAACAGTCGCTATTGTTTCATGCAATGGCAAAAAGGCTTATTTTGTTGCCCTAGCAACTCTCAATAAGAAAAAAGTTGCCCATTTAGATCCTAAACGAAAAAATCATAAAAAAATATTACTTGATGCATTACCAGTTATGTGGGAAAACATTAATGAAAAAGGAGACAAGGGCCCAATCAGTGTAGCAGTTTTGGGATCTGGTTATTCACGGTCAAATGAAAAAAGAGAAGAACTTGTTATGGAAATTGTAAAGTCTTTTGTAGCAGCTGTAAAATCAGGTTGTTTTTGTGATAAACTTAGTGTGGTAATTTCAAAATCTGACTATAGGGATGGAATGGTAGACTTTGACCGATTAAGAGAATTTTTGGAGTATGTGTACAAATTCGGGGATAACCCAGGAACAAAACGGTCCGGTACTGCTATATGAGAAAAGAAGCTTTAGAAATTGTAACATTTCTTTCGTTGTGAATTAAATGACAAGGTTTAGATTTTTGGAGATTATTTAAGCTAAATTTTCTTTATTATTCACCAATTTAAATGTTCTGCCATGACGGCATGGGGTTCCTGAATCTAAGTAGTCTTCGCCCGAAAATACCTGATTTTTGCAAATTGACGTAATTTCATGTTCTCAGATTCCTTTTCCCGAACAATAATTCCTTCGCCGAACAATAATTTTCAGCTGCGAGCTGAGTTTTCTACAAAAAATGACGTTTTGGACAACTTTTTCAATCAATTGACCGTTTTTTCAAAATGCACGACACACCTCTCCCAGCCGTCCGTGCAGACGATGATGAGAAGTGTGGTGCCGGGAGGGTCGTCAGGCCACAAGACGGGGGCGTTTGCCTAACCGCAAGCCGTTCAGTGCATCGTTCCTCTGACGCCGCAGCACACGACTCAAATGATGAATATTGCATGCCACCACCGATAACGCCACCATACGCTCAAAACACTTTGAACCATACGCTCGAACCCGGCTCAGACCATGATGCTCAAGGCCATTGATCGTCGATTCAATCCCCGGATGCCGCCGCATGGCCACAAAAGTCGCCCCGCTCTCCCGTTCTTTATCAGCCGTGGTCAGGTAACCCTTGCGCGGCAGGACATTGTCAACCAGAAGCTCGTCCAAACGAACCCGATTGGCCGGACTGTGAAAACCCCGATCAAAACTGCACGCCCGAAGAGCAGGAAAACGAGCCTGTGTGTCCTTAATCATCGGTTGGGCATGATCCACATCGCTCCCTTTCCACATGATCCGGTGATGCAGGATAAAGCCACAATCATCTTCTAGGACACACCGGCACACCCAATTCAACCGGTGTCCCGGCCTTGCCTTTTGCAATCCAGCGGGTGTAGTCCTCAAACACGGAAAACACCTTTTCCGCGGTGGGAATCGTTTCGCCCCGCAGCAAGCGACGGTCAATCTGACGCTGGGCATGACGCAGATAATCAGCCATGCGGGTCAATGCCTTGTCCTTGGTTATCCCCACAGCACGCAACTCCAGCAATGTCTCTTCGGCCCGTGTGACCAGACCATGGCACTGGTCAAGATATGCCTTGATATCCGCCCGACTGGCCCGACTGGTGTTCCGACACTGATTAAACTTCTTCTGGACCGAAGCCGTCAAATGCTTCGATTGACGCCACCCACCTATCTGAGCCCGACTGGTCTCACGACCGA
>MPNP01000269.1 GCA_002239085.1 Rhodobacteraceae bacterium bin131
TGAAGAGATGTCAATGCATGGTCAAGTAATTTACTTTACCCATCATCGCCATTTGTGTAATATCGCCAGTTCTGTTAGTTCAAACGTAAGAATTCACGAATTATAACTTTCAATAGAATAGGTCAATTGTGTTTCTTAGTCTTGAACAAGGGCCGATTTTGTATTACTACAGATACATTTGTTGGAATGCGTCAGAAAATCTTCAATGCCTACTTTGAGCGAGGCATTGACAGTTGCGTGCGGAACGAAATCCTAAATATTTATTTCGCACGGATTTACATTTTTATGAGTAAGAATTTTCAGGTGCATGATTTCAAAAAATTGTTGTAAATGCCTACAAAATGTTTAATTTTTTCTTGTCACCGATTGGTGAAGTAGATTTCAAGCACTTTATGCAAACTAATTGAATTTAAGGAATCACAATGGCAAATCGGCAAATTAATTCCTACAAACATAAAGACAAGGACCGTTTGAACAACCCACCCGTTGGCCTTGTGACTCCTAAAACAGACCCTGAAGAGGGTTCCAAAAAATATATTCACGACCCGCATATTGACCCACAATTGTCTTGGGCCGGAAAGTCAGAGCATACAAATTTTGAGGTGCCGACGGTTTCGCTTCATTTGCACGAACGAATTGATCCAAGAACAATCATAAATGCAGTGCGTAAGCGCAGTGAATTGGAGCAACAAACGCCCCTATTTGAGTGGGCCTTCGCCCCCCCCCTACGGCAGGCAATTGAGTTCTATAAGCACCGTCACAATTGGACAAATCGGCTGATCTCTGGCGATAGTCTCCTTGTCATGAATAGCCTTCTTGAGAAAGAAGGTTTGGGCGGACAGGTGCAAACGATTTATATTGACCCACCCTACGGTGTTCGTTACCAATCTAATTTTCAACCCTTCGTAAATCGGAGGGAGGTCAGAGACGGCAGGGACGAAGACTTAACTAGCGAGCCGGAACAAATTCGAGCATTCCGTGATACTTGGGAATTGGGTATCCATTCATACCTGACTTATCTGCGTGATCGCATGTTGCTGTCACGCGAACTGTTGAATGAAAGTGGAAGCTGTTTCGTGCAGATCGGCGATGAAAATGTTCATCGTGTTGCGTCGGTCATGGATGAGATCTTTGGTGCCGAGAACCGCATTGCGACAATCACTTATGCGACGACCAGTGGTAGTTCTGCATCAACATTGCCGGAGGTCGCCGATTATCTTCTGTGGTATGCCAAAGATCGAAAACTCGTGAAGTATCGGCAGCTTTACGAACCATTGACGCGAAAAGAAGTCGTTGAATTTTTCAGTTCTTACGTCATGGTTGAACAGTCAGACGGGACATCTCGAAAACTAACCCCAGAAGAACGTTTTGATCCCAATAAGTATCTTCCGAAAGATGCTCGGATTTATCAGCGCAGGCCTTTATTTTCTCAAGGCCTTTCTTGGACGGGCCGTTCAGAATCATATGAATATAATGGACGAATTTTCCCTTGCAACCCAAATAGCCAATGGTCAATTTCCAATGAGGGTCTAGACAGGCTCGGTACAATAGGTCGACTACATGTTATGGAAGGACAATCTTTGGGTTGGAAGCGGTTTGAAGACGAGGTGCCGGGTCGGCGCATTAACAATATTTGGGCAGTACAAATGTCAACCAAGGAAAAGCTTTATGTTGTTCAGACGGCTAACAAGCCTATCCAGCGTTGCATCCTGATGACATCCGATCCAGGTGACTTAATTTTTGACCCGACCTGCGGTAGTGGTACCACCGCATATGTCGCCGAACAATGGGGGCGACGCTGGATCACCTGCGACACTTCACGGGTGGCAATTACTCTTGCCAAACAACGATTGATGACAGCCAATTATGACTATTACAAGTTGGCTTATCCCAAAGAAGGTGTAGGAGCAGGGTTCAGTCATCATACTGTTCCTAAAGTCTCTCCAAGTTCTCTAGGTTACAACGAGCCATCAGACGATACAATCATTTACGACAAACCATTAATTGAACGAAGCCTAGCACGAGTAACAGGGCCATTTACAGTTGAATCTGTTCCTGCACCGACGGTAAAGCAAATTGATGAACAGGAAGTTCTACCAGCGGACAGTTCAGTAGCACGTACCGGACCAACCGTGAGACAGAGTGACTGGCGAGACGAACTGCTAAAGGCTGGTATTCGCGGTAAGTCCGGACAACATGTTGCTTTCTCACGCCTAGAACCAATGCCTGCATTGCGTTGGCTTCACGCTGATGGCGAGACCCAACAGGAAACTTCAGATGATGGTGTAGCCATAGAGCAAGAAATCTTCATCCGTCGAGAACGGGTTGTAGTCTCATTCGGTCCTGATCATGCTCCATTGGAACAACGGCAAGTCAATTTGGCAATTCAAGAAGCACAAACATTGGTACCAAGACCGAAGATAATTGTGTTTGCGGCA
>MPNP01000270.1 GCA_002239085.1 Rhodobacteraceae bacterium bin131
TGTTCTGCTTCAAGACGCAGCAACTTGTTGCAATATCGTCGACCCAATTTCCCTGGTGCCTTTGCTAGGATTTTGTATTTTGTAAACATAAATTCACCCAATATATGGACCAATACCTAATTCCTCTTCGAGGATAAATTCTGTAGCCCATAATATCCCCTAATCTACCTCATCGGCGGTCAAATTCAAACTAAACTTCGCAAATAAAATCAGAAAGTAATTTATCCCACGTCGCTTCTGTAAAAGATATCCTGTAGGTCCCACAAATATACAACCCCAGTATTTATAGGGTTTTTGCTATCAGAAAAATTTAGTTTATGTAAATATCCTTCAATAACTCCCTACCTTTTGACATGATTCATGCAATACTGGTCTCAATAATAAAATACTTGAACTACAAATAGCATCTGAGCATTATTATTTCGAATTATTTCCTTCATTAACATCTTTCAATGCCCGATATACTGACCTAAGTCCGTTCAGTATTTGGCAGCGTTTAAGCCCCCCATCAATAAGCGCGGGTTTACCCTGACGGATTGTTATTAGCGCTCTTCCTTCTCAAGTTCTTCCATTCTGATTTTTGGCTATCTCACCCGTGGCCTGTAGCAGAACCCACAATTGTCTTCAAACTCCAAACCCTTTACAAGGTCAACAAAGTCGCCTCGGATACTACCATGCGTGAACGACTTGACCTGGTCTCCTTCACAAAATAAATCCTCTCGATCATTCTTTAAAATCTCTTTACCCTTCTTCAAAGCGGAAGAGTATTGGACCATGACCATGTTGGGTGACCATTATTTGCTTTCTGTTGATGGAACTCAATTTTATAACTCCTTTGAGGTTACGTGCGTGCTACCATTGCTGTCGCAAAAACCATCACAAAGAAACCCATCTCCATCTCAACGTGGATGTTCTGATATATACTTAGTGTTCGCCCGAAAATACCTTTGTATGTAAGTCCCTTAATTAATCTGCAGTGGGCGTGGTGAAGTCTCTGTAGATATAATTATTAAAATGAGTAACAGGGTACTTCGGTTCCCCGTTATTTTATTAAAATATACTAACCCCAATATTCTCTAACTATTAGACGATCACCTACAGTAATCCAAATTCCCAATCAGAACTTCACGCCACAAAGTTCTAAGTTAGGTTCTAAATGATCAGAAAGTCCGATTAGGTCGACTTCAATATCTGTATATAAGTTTTCTGTGGAAACACGAAGTAGAAGTCGATTTTTTGACAACATTTTCTTAATAAAGTTAAGGGTTTCATCGGTTTTGATCACTCCCTTGGATTTATGTATAAACATTGCCATTTCTCCGCCTGGGATTATGTCCATTATCATTCTCTCAGCAGGCTCTTTATCAAACCTATATTGAACACTATTATTATTGATTCTTTCTTCATCGGGGACTCTAAATCCAACCATAGTTACATTTTCATGACATAATATTGTTACGGAATCCGATACGGAATTAGGGTAATCTATATAAAAAATAAATAAGCTTTTCTCATCAGACATTGCATCAGTCATTATTTCGGATACCCAATCAGCATATATTGGAGAGCTTACAAGAAGAAATGCTAGGAAACAAGCCATGGATTTTTTCATAATAACCATCAAAATAATCTAAATAATTGAACTACTAATATAAAGCGAGAGTCAAACATGAAAAACAAAAAACAAAATGATTGAGAAAACACCAATCAAATTACCCAACAATAAATACCAACTATCAGCAAGAGAAATGAGGGAGAAAATACATATACCAACTACACCAGATGAACTGGCTGTGATGTTGGTTAAGGATTACGAAATTGAATATGAAGATGATTAGAAATTACGGAAAAAATGTTACCAATGTATATAGATACCTAAATTAAGTTGCTTACAATAAAAATATACGCAATGCGTATGTCAGCAAATAAGGAGTTATATGAAGATCTATTACATCAACCTTGACCAATCAACAGAAAGGCGTGATTGGATGGAGTCACAGCTTTCTGTATTGGCTGGCGATGATATTCAATATCAACGCATTGAAGCAATTGATGGACCAAAACTCTCGGCGGAAGAAATTACTACTCATACACATAGCCTTTCACCGAACCAATTAGGTTGCAGCTTAAGTCATCGAAGGGCATGGGAACTGATTGGTACTGGTGCAGACGAGTATGGTGTCGTTATGGAAGACGATATTTTGATTTCTTCCCTCGCCAGAGAATTTTTGAATAATGACCAATGGATTCCCCCGTGCACAGGTATCTTACGCCTAGAAACCACGAACAGTAAGATAAGATTATTATCCCGCAAAGGGGGGGGTATAAAGAATAATTTAAAGTATGAATTATGCGAATTTCTGTTTAACTATGGTTCTGGTGCTTATGTGATACACAGGGATGTAGCTAAATATCTTCAAAATAAATACAATAAA
>MPNP01000271.1 GCA_002239085.1 Rhodobacteraceae bacterium bin131
TCAGGATTCACTTGTTTTTGCCTTTGAAAAAATCAGGATTATTCTGAATAATTTCTTCTCCTTTGGGTCACATTCATTCAATAATCTTCCCCAAAAAGGTAAAAATAGACCCTTTTCCATCGTTTCCTAGGCCTAATCACACACCTAGCCTCTACATTAGCACTACTCAGACCAACAAATCTCCATGAAGGTATTTTCTAATTTGGAATAAATAGACGTGCCCTTAAGTGACCATCAACGTTAATCCGGTATTAAGGGGGTTGGTTTTTGTGTTTGACGATGACTTATGACTTTTTCAACAGAATAAACAGATTTCAATTTTGAACCAACCATAGTTTGTTTCATTCTAAATTGACAAACCAAAATATCATTTATTGCAAAACCCTTACCCTTTTCAACTTTATCAAGGAACTCCTTATCGTTTATTACTAAGGAATAAGTTTGTTCTCCGTCATAAAGTCTCCATTTATTATCAGGATTGAAACTTAATGCATTAATGGAAAATGTTTTTTCGATTGTATTGTCGTGAAGAGTTTCCTCATCTAAATCCCGATATTCGAAAGATCTATACTCTTCTTTTTCAATTCGTTCTTTATTTTTTTTATCTGCCATTACGACACTTTGGACACCTTCTTTTTTAAGTGGGCTTACAATTTTTTCTATTGCTTGACGAATAACTGGATTTTGGTAAAGTTCCCATACTTTGTTTGCAATTTCAGTTACATCCCCATCAATATCAATTCTGGTAATTTCATTTTCTATATTTTGAACTTTAGTTGGGGTTCTTCCTCTAACCCATTTAATAAATTTAAATAATCCATAACCAACACCACCAACACCACCACTTCCTAAAATTATATTTTTAAGATTTAAAGCTGCATTGATTTTGTCGCCAGAAAAAAAATCAATAGCAGGACCAATAGAACCTTGAAACAAATCAAGTGATATTTCAAAGGAACCTTTTTGGGTTGCAACTACATGAACTTTTGCTTCTGATTTTTCTCCATTTATTTCTTTGTTGGCAGCATCAAATAATTGTCCTATCGCAAATAAGGCTGGAGCCAGATCACGCACATCCATAGACCCGTCTTTAAGAGACGGACCATCATACGAAATTGAAAAGTTTGTTTTTGACATATCTTCCATTAATCTCCCCCAAACATATTAGAATTTTCAGAATCATATATAAAGATTTTTTCTAACATAGTTACTATACTACAATAATAAGAGAAGGAAGCGATTCACGTATTGCGATATCTCTATTAAATCACGCTGCTTTTTTCTCGTAATACTCATTCCAGTTATCTTTGGCCGTGTTTCGGTTGCCAATTTCCTTCAAGATCCAATTCCAAGCTTGATCTATACGGCTGGATTTGACCAAGGACCGAAAGGTCAGTGCCGCTTGGCCCCCTTCTATAACCCGCCGCATAGTCGATTTCTTCAGCCGTTTCTGGAGATGGGTCTTGTTTGAAGCCTCAACAATGTTGAACCAATTGGTAATCCCTTCTGGCTCAAGGCAGAATAATTCATCCGGCGGTGATGCCGGTAAAAATTATTCCCAAACACCCTCAGGCTCCTTTTTGGCCGTCGGGCTTTGATCCCGGTCGCGCAGTTCACGAATCATCCCGATTGTCCGTCCAACACCATCATAGCCATGCCACAGGATACTCAGCCAATTTTAAATCTAGAATGTTTTTGAATGGACATACTTAGTTGCTTTCGCAAGATGTGTGGTGGCATAATAAATTTGTCGGCATATTGATAGAATTCCAGTATTTTCACCTCTGTTTCTAAAGAGTAAATAAGTTCAATGATCAGGGGCGCCATCTGCGATGGTCACACAGGTTTACTCCTTAAGTTTACTCAAAACCATCTCAAGTTCTTGGGCGCGCCAATGCTTGATTGTTATCTTGTTCTTCTCTGGTATCCAACCCGAATTGATGGTTTTCAGTTTTGTCCCGTCTTGTCAATGAAAGGTAATGATCCCACTGCGGCTTCCCGCCAATTTGAACGCGTTAGTTTGTTTATGCCCTTGTTCGATACTAATCTAATGTTCCCTAGGACGTAAGTCAACAATGGCTTCATCTAAGGAAAAAGCAACACTCGTAGATTCCGACGATATCTCCTCAACCACTCTGATGTCTGCCAAAGCTTCCTATTGGACATTGTACCATGCACGGTGTGTTTCTTGGAACACTCTTCGCAGGGTTTTAACCGATGGAGTCATCCCACCAGCCAGTTGCAATGACAAATGACAGCTTCGCGGTGGACTTTCTGCAATAAGATACATCGCCAACTGAAACCCCAATAAGTGAAATGCTATATTGGTGTTGGCTATTTTATGTTTAAAAAATAAGAGGTTTTTTACTTGAGAATAGGATCATGACACGCTGAGCGATTTGTTTTCTGTTGTTAACCATAAATTCCTGATCT
>MPNP01000272.1 GCA_002239085.1 Rhodobacteraceae bacterium bin131
CGAAGATTCACTGTTTTTCTATTCCCGATTAAATTATTCAGAATAAGAATAATATTATTTCAAAGTCGCAACTTTCAAGAAGGAGATATCAACGGAGAAGGAGATATTTTCAGCAAATCAGTATCAAGTATCTGTTTTTGGCTAATAAAACTGATCTTGTCTCAATTCTGTTTTCAAAAAATAATCGTTTTATTTTAACAGTGACTACAAACAATTGAATCCCATCTGAAACAATTCTGCCAAGGTTAAGGAAACCAATTTTGAATTTTATTCAGAACTTATGAATCGATTCATAAAACACGGATATATTGGCTAAAGAGTATTTAATAAAGGAAAAGCCTGAATGCTTGCATTTGTCTAAAAATAGATAGAAGGTTTCCCCAACTGCCAATCAAATATTCCTTAATGATACTCCGCTTATCTTCCCATTATTTCCTCTTGGTTGGATGGTGTTCATGGACTCATTGCACTTTGTCACACCACTGTTCAACAATCCAGTCTAGGAAAAATACTAGGATGGCTAGATAATCGAAGACATGAGAACGATTATGATGGTAATGTCCTAATTCATGATCTCACCGGTATCCACCAGCATCCGATAACCAAGTTTTGACGGTTTCATTCTCCATTTTCCATCGGGCTCGTCGCGCTCGTATCTCCTCTACCACATACCCTTCATTCTGCCATAATTCCGATACCCAGTCTCGACTCTGATTGGTGCTGTCAGGATTTGTTTGGGTCTACAACAGAACATTCAAGTTAAGTTCGTCATGCGTGGAGTTGAGCGCAACATGGTTAATCCACTCGCATATCATGTGTTACCGAGAGCAGAAAATACCCTCCGAACATGGTTATGTCGTTCAATGCTCGTCAGCTTTGGAGAAGAGCAAAGAGTTGTTTAAAGGAGTCCAAAATGGATCGTGGTTCTCGGGTTGTTCCATCATGGTGCTATCCGAAGGGGCTTGTTTGACCTTGAAGATGGTTTGGAGATTGTGGACAGAATTGGAATTGTATTTTCGCCCACAGGAGGTCAGGTCAAATTCTATAAGGGAGGGACAATTGAGATAGAAGAGTGGGAGGTCGGATATCAAACAATCCGGCAGGGCCATACCGCGATGATTGACAGCTTCGGAAGCGTGCTCAAAGACCGAATGGACTTTAGACCATGAAAGATGTTTGCGGAGGAATCAGACTGTACCGAAATTATTATTGAGATAGATAATAGACGAATCCTGTCTAATGGTCAAAAAGTTATCACATGATGTTTACGAAAAATTAATTTTTCTGATTGCAGAAAACCCAGTAAATACAAGGGTGTTTAATTCTTGATGAAATTACTGGTTTTGAATCTCGCTTGATGAAATTATTTAGAGAACAACCAACTATTTTCGAAAATATTTGTTCTTGGTGGCTAGAAGACTTGTTATGAGTTAAGCACTCACAACAATCATCAAAAAAATTAATTCGAATTTTTAGATAATGGTTCTGCCAGTCAAAAGGTTACTGTAATACTTGCTTTATTTTGAACTACGGACACGGGCCGTTGATAATTGACCAGCCAGAGGACGGCCTTGATAGTTCATTAATCTGAGGTCAGATTGTAAGAGGAATTCATGAATGCAAAACCATCACCATGTGATAATCGTCACTCAAAATCCCAATCAAGTTGTTAATAGAGATTCCGAAATTGTGAGTGTAATGAAATTTCAAAATGGACAGATACAGATTGATAAGCAAGGGGGACAAGAGGAACCGAATATCCGTATAGCTATTTGTGACATCATGGAGGGTGGCAGGCAAGCATTTGAAAAACGCTACAAAAGAATTTCACTGGAGGTATAAGGGTGTTTGAAACTACAAATGAGTTGTTAAATCAAATCCGGCTCGGAGAAGATTCTTCTCTGGTATTAAAAGATCTGAAATATAAAGGAGACCGTGTTATTGATCCCCTTCGCAACAGTGTAGCAGATGAGCTAGCTGCAATGGCGAATACCGGTAATGGAGTAATTGTATTTGGAGTTGATGATAAAACCAATGTTATTAATGGAATCCCTGTAAACAAACTTGATATTGTCGAAGCTTGGACCACAGAGATATGCAATGACTTTATAGATCCACCCCTAGATTGCCGAATAAGAAAAATTCCAGTTCCTAATGATGAGGATGGAGACCTGATAATAATTAGAGTTGATGTCCCTAGAAGTCTATTTGTACATAAAAGTAGTGGCGGTTATTTTAAACGTTTAGGTAGTTCTAAACGAGATATGTCACCTGAAGTCCTAGCTAGGTTGTTTCAACAACGTAGCCAGACAAGAATGATCTACTTTGATGAGCAATCTGTGTCTTCAGCAACTAGAGAGAGTCTTGATAAAAATTTGTGGGGGAAATTCAGAACAAAATTATCGC
>MPNP01000015.1 GCA_002239085.1 Rhodobacteraceae bacterium bin131
GTTTCGGGGATTGGGTTCGCAGTCATCTACCTAATGACACAGTGCCTGAAGTTACGGATATTCTATCAAAGCGTATCATTGAGCCAGCAAAGATACCTTTAACGGAACCGGAATATGCTATTTTAGGGCAGAATTTCAGACGTCTCTATGATCTTCATCCGGATTGGACTTCTCAGCATAGAAAACTCATTTTCCCACGCGATAACAAATCCAACTGGAAGTGTTCTTTTGGGAGCTATTTGTATTATAACCCACCAATGGAATTCTTAATGGATGAATATGACTACACTTTAGAAAATTTACAACTATTCAATCACGATAATGACCAAAGTTCAAATATCACGAATTTAGGGATGGGCGTTTTCTATTTATATCTTCAAGAAGTCTATGATTTGACAAGCGAAAATAGTTTGCTGAATAAGTTCTATACAAAAACTTATGATTATCCCAGGTATTGGAAATTCGTCTTTTTTGAAGTGGGTCGCAGTCTTAGTTTTGGCCCAGTGAAGGAATACAAAGACCGAGCTGTTGACTTTTTAAATTGGCGTTTGGAAGTCGGTCAATCACAAGAACTTCGTAATTTTTATGGTTGGATGGGCGCAAAATGTCTTGAACCTTCTCTCCGACTGAACTCATATCTGAAGATTCTCAATCTACCAAGGGATGAAAAATTGGATGAATTGATTGACATAAGACCTATTTTATTTCTGCATCAGAAAGAAGAATTATTAGTTGTTAAATGCATAGCAAAGCTTGCTGAACTTTTTCCTCGTAAACATTTCATGAGTGAAAACGAATTGACCGATTTGGCTCCTCTATTAGAAGCAAGTCTGAAATCAAAAGATTCTGAAATCGTTCAATTGGCAAGGTATATTAAGGAAAAACTTTTTGACAGCTAAACTATTAAAGCAAGGCTATCGCATTTGAAATACCATTCGATCACATTTCACGTCATTGACCCTTGCCGGTTATATCCAGAAGGAGATGAAAGGATTGTTCTTTCCTTTACTGGCTAAGAATGTTGACAATATAGAGTTCGTCAGCAAGCAAAACCATTGTAAATTTTAAATGCGATAGCCCTGGTTACTGGACACATCATATACCAACAGAGTGGACGCATAAAGATGCCGCCGGGCCAAAGCTTTCTCAATGCGGGGTGTCGTTCAAAGAGCCATTAAGTGTGGTCATCATGTCATTGCCGGAGACGTCACCCAGTAGGAGGAGAGACTCGAAACTGTTGGCCGCACTGTGATCGGACAGGGTCCGGGCTGTAATCAGTTATTGATTGCGGTGCCATGTGCTAGGTCATGATTGCCGCCAAGGCCAATGACCGTTGGCGACTGGGGGCCGTGCAAGGATTATTTCCAGGCCCAGTTGACGAGCACTTCTAAGAGCTGCCTTGACATGGCCGTGAGGCCAGGAGCATTGGATGAACAAGTGTTCATGGAGATGAGCAACGGCTGTACCACCCTTGAGGATGGTTCGAAAGTTCGCGACGATTTCGGGCGGGAACTTGGAGAGATTAGCGATGGTTTTTATTGCTAATTTTTGTGCCGTCACGCTGTGCGTGTCGGAGGAGGATGGATGTGCGGCCAAATTGGTTGGTGATGGTTTCAATATTATAGGCCATGGTGTGTTGTGTTATTCATGTGAGATATGGGAACTTATTGAATGAGATACTCTATGTGAAGTATGCAATGGCATATAATAAAAAATGCCAAAATGTTATATGGGAACAAAAGACCAAAATAAGGGCATTGATAAATGGGTTTTGCCCTGTTAGAATGGTGCTTTAAGGAGTTTATGGGGTATATGAAGTTCAGGCTAGTGCTTTTTTGGAATTATCCTGCGAATCCTGCAATTGAGTTCATTAATTCTTTGCCAAAAGGAACCAATTAAAGTGAAAATGTGCTCCAAAAGGAACCGTACAACTTGAATATTTTAGTGAAATCAATACTATAGTAAGCTTTAGAAGGGTATTATGCCCGACGCACTATTGTTTAATCAACCTGATGAGGTTTAATGCCTAAAGAATCACTGCTGGAATTTCCTGGCGAAGTAATGGAATTGTTACCCAACGCAACATTTAGGGTTCAATTGGAAACAGGGCATGAAATTATTGCCCATACAGCCGGAAAAATGAGAAAAAATAGGATCAGAGTATTGGCAGGAGACAAAGTCCTTGTCGAAATGACACCCTATGATTTGACTAAAGGTAGAATTAACTACCGCTTCAAGTAAATCATGAAGTTTATACTAGCTTCTGCGAGTAGCAGAAGGTTAGATTTACTCAACCGTATCGGTTTTGTCCCTGATACAATTGTCTCCCCCGACATCGCTGAAATACCGCACAAACACGAATTGCCGCGCGATTTCGTCCGGCGAATGGCAACTAGCAAGGCCCAAGCAATTGAAATTCAACCCAATGACGTTCTTCTTGCCGCTGATACCATAGTGGCTTTAGGCCGTCGGATACTTGGTAAGCCTCAAGATAGGATTGAAGCGGAGCAGAATTTAAGGCTTTTATCAGGACGGCGACATCGTGTCATTACCGCAGTCATGGTTAGAAACAGTCATCATGCAAAAATTAAGATTGTCGAATCAGTCATTAAAGTCAAACGGTTTTCACCCGAAGAACTTAAAATTTTCTTAAACACGAATGAGTGGTTAGGAAAAGCAGGAGGATATGGAATACAAGGCCATGCCGAACGCTTCATTCCGTGGATTAGCGGATCCTATTCAGGGGTAATGGGATTACCGCTCTATGAAACAGGTATCCTGCTTGAATCATTTGGTTTGAAGTCTAGGAAACTCAGTGCCACATAAAATCATTTTATCACGACTCCAAGATGGAAGGCAATTTGTTGCGAAATTCGCGGGGAATGTACTTGAAGACTTGATAGTTGACCACACTGATAGGAGTTATCCTAAACTTGAGACCATTTATTGGGGGCAAGCACAAAGAGAGATCGCAGGCACTGGTGGTCAGGTTATACTGCTCCCAAGCCAAAATAAAGGTCTGTTGAGAAACTCTAAATCTTTTCCCGAAGGTGAGCTTATCCAAGTACAAGTTAATTCCTTACCACAAGATGGTAAGCCAATATCATTAAGAAAAAGGATCGTACTAAAGGGAAAGTATCTTGTTCTTACAGAAGATAAGCTCGGTATTAATATAGCCCGTGGGATTAAGTGTAAAGATACCCAATCAAGACTCAAAAGTAGGGTTGACGAAGTGCTAAGCCGAAATCCTATCCAAGCCAATTTTGGTCTGATCGTACGAACTGCTAGTCAGGACTCAAGCAAGGAGCTCATTAATGAACTCAATCAGTTCATAAAATTGATTTCAGGTTTGAGGCAGAAGCCAATGAACAACAAGCCGTGCCTAATCTATGAAGGTCCTGACCTTTACGTGTTAGCAAAACGCGACTGGTTAAACTTACAAAATGAAGAGGTCGCTGAGTTAGATGCTGTGGATTCCAGCGCTGATTATGATGAGGTCATGGAATTAATTCATCAGAGTATTCAGCCGAAAAAAACGCTACCTTCAGGAGCAAACATGTTTTTTGATCAAACTGAAGCAATGGTAGTGGTGGACGTCAATACATCAAGCGTCATCCAGAAAAAGGGCACACTTATGGCCTCAAGAGAGGCTGGGAAAGTGCTTTGCCGGGAGTTGCGAATTCGTGGATTGTCGGGCAAAATCGTCGTTGATTTTCCATCAATGAATAAGCAAAACAAAAGGGTTATATTAGAGTGCATTAAAGGTTCATTATACCAGGATAATGTTCCGACCGTCATACATGGTTGGACAAATATGGGCAATTTTGAAATGGAAAGAAAGCGAGACAGAGTCTTGGCAATGGGGAGAATTGGCGAATGAAATGTCCGGTATGCCAACAGGATTCAACGCTCAAGTACCAGCCTTTTTGTTCAAAAAGGTGCGCGGATATTGATCTAAACCGGTGGTTTAACGGCGAGTATATTATCCCCTCTGAGAAAAATGAGAACAATGAAACGTTGAATGAATTAGTTATACAAGGAACAAAAAATTAACTCCCCGATTACTTGTATTAGTTAATATACTGAATTAAATCATACTCGTTTATAAACGATTTTGTGCCTAGGTAGCTCAGGGGTAGAGCAGTGGACTGAAAATCCTCGTGTCGGTGGTTCAATTCCGCCCCTAGGCACCACTTCTTCGTGAGCTAAAATTGTTTAAAATTTCTGGCGAGTATCGGACTTTTTATGCACTCAGTGAACTTAAGGCAGTAAAAGAAATTACAAATTCGCGGCAGTGTATTGCGATTATGGATATTCCTGACCACAATATCGCTTGAGGATAACTGAGGTAGATTTTGCTCAGAGGTTGGATTTGGGCTCCGCTGCAACGAGCTCGCCGGCGATTTGTCTTACAATGGGTCGTGCTTCTTCAACTTTCATACCCAGTTCGATTCTATCATCATAGAGAATCTGCAAAAGTAATTCGTCGTGGCGAGTCAAAAAGGCGAACTCTTCATCATCATTGAATATTGAAGGGCGGGCAATATAACTATCATTCACAAGACCCATGGCTTGTGCAATTTCCTCATGAACGCAAGATTCACGCATGATACCTCGCTGCTCATCTTTCAGGGCAACAATAGCCCGAATAAATTCCGAAGATCGTTTATCACGAGTAATGGTGTACGCCGAGCAGAGAACCCGAGGTGAACTCGCGATTATTGATTCTTCAACGGCCTTGGGTGTCTTTCCGACTTCAGCCTGAATTAAACCTCTGGAAGACCTATATTCCTCAACATTCATTACAATGATAAAGAAGTTTGGATTATTGTCAGTGAACACGATGGGATGTTTAATTAATGATCCTATACGGTCAAAGTACTCTGTAATCAGCTGATAGTCGGACTCACGGCGAGTTTCTGGAATAGATTCACCATGAATAACCTTAACCCGAATAGGTTGTAACCACTTCCGAAGTTTTGAAGGTGTTGTTTGAAAGACATAGCGCCCGTTTTTTATGATGTATTCATCATATAAGGCGATATTCTCAAAGTTACGGGCAAGTATATCAGCATTAAAATTGATAGTGTCACTTTGTTCATTACCCTTGAGGAAGCCCCGAGCAAGATAAGATGCCTGTAAGTTGGAATAGTAATTGAATAGATATTCATTACTGAAATATGTTTCCTGAGTTGGCCGAGAATAACTACACCCGACGAGAAACAGTGCTAAAAATATTGTTAAAAGGTATGAATTTGAGATAAACTTCATGACGGGAAAATTATTGCTCGTTAAATGATTATATGGCGAGAAAAGGCTGTCCTCATTGGCAGTGCTGCTTCGTTTAATGTACTACTAAAATTGTACCAAAAAATTCAGTATCATTAACCGCATATATTCATGTAGTTGAATCATCATAAAACTCACTATGCTTAAGAAAAAATTTTTACTGAAAAGACAAGTGAGTATGCGTCAAATCTTTAAACTATTGGCGTAAAACTGAGTCGTGGTTAAGTTTGATATTATTGCTTCAACCACTTGGTTTTTTTCAAGATTTCCTAACTCAAAAGGCCCGTAATTGATCCGAATTAAGCGACTTACCTGCATTCCAACTGCTGCCAGGGTTTTCCGAATTTCTCTATTTTTACCTTCCCGTAACACAATTGTCATCCAAGCATTAGCACCTAACTGAGAATCGAGTTTAACTATCATTGGTGCGTATTGGACTGTCCCAACTTTAATTCCTTTTTCCAACAGTTTAATTTTTTGCGGGGTAGGGTTTCCATGCACTCTAATCCTGTATTTTCGGCACATTCCAGTTGCTGGGTGTTCCAGGAACCTCTTAAATTCACCATCATTTGTAAGCAGGAGTAATCCTTCAGAATTGATGTCTAACCGGCCGATAGGCATTGTGTAGGGTAAATTCGTGGGCAAATTATCAAAAATTGTTGAGCGGTTTTTCTCATCTTTTCTGGTCGTAACTAATCCGATGGGCTTATGGTATCGCCAAATTCGAGTGGCTTGAAGGTTCGGTATTATTTTACCATTGACCTTAATTCTATCTGAGGTGTTTACTTTTATTGCAGGATTAGTGGTGACCACACCGTTAATCATTACTTTTCCAGCAAAGACGAGACCCTCACAATATCGTCTTGACCCGACTCCGGCTCGAGCCAATCGTTTAGCAATTCTGGAGTCTGATTCTGTTTTAGTCATTGGTCTCGATACCTTTTTTTGGGGAATTATATACTTAAGTGACCATTTCCCCCAGAACCCCGATGAACAGGGGGCTAATCAAATCCTTGACAGTTAAGAATTAAAATACTAATATAGGTAATGTCTGTGTTCTTTTGTCTTCTTTCTTTTCTTTAGATTCAAAACACATACAGGTGGAATTGGTAGGGCTGGCGGGATTCGAACCCGCAAGCCGGTGGGTTAATCACCAGCAAACCCGAGTGGTAATCGGGGGTGTCTACCAATTTCACCACAGCCCCCTAATTCCTTAAACATTATATACTCATTAACAAATAAATACTATTTGAAATATAATAAATGGTCACTATATTACAATAAATAAGAATTAGGAGAATATAATGGCTGAAAAAGCACCAGGTCAACACCATCGCAAAGGCTTAACCCTCTTTGAATTACAACAAATGTTGCCAACCGACCAGGATGCCAAGAAGTGGGTTGAGCATATCAGATGGGAAAATGGTATTGAGTGTCCACACTGCCAGGGAATAAATATCCAAACTGATGTAGCACACAAGACAATGGATTATCGTTGTCGCAGTTGTCGCAAATGGTTTTCAGTAAGAACTGGAACCATTATGCAGAAATCCAAGATTCCTATCCTTCACTGGGTTTATGCTGTCTATATCCAAGCTTTCAGCTTGAAAGGTATGGCTAGTATGAAGTTGTATCGGGAGTTAGGTATTACTCAAAAGACCGCTTGGTTCTTATCTCACCGCATAAGGAAATCTTGGGAGGAGGGAACCGGTCTGTTTTCTGGTCCGGTGGAGGTTGATAAAACTTATGTTGGGGGCAAAGAGGCAAATAAACACGCATCAAAGAAACGCAATGCTGGTTGAGGAGGTGTCGGGAAAACTGCGGTGGTTGGTATTAAGGGTCGCCAGACCAACAAGGTTAAAGCCCAAGTTGTCCCCAATACCAAGAAACCAACCTTACAGGGTTATGTGAAGGATGACATTGAACCCGGAGCAGAGACATTTACCGATGATAACAGAAGTTATACGGGATTAGAAAATCACCAAACGGTTTGCCATAGTGTTGGTGAATATGTAAATGGTCAGATTCATACCAACAGGATTGAAAGTTTTTGGAGTATGCTAAAGCGAGCTCACAAGGGCATTTTCCACAAGATGAGTGCTAAACATCTTCAAAGGTATGTTAATGAATTTTCTGGCCGTCATAACCTCAGGCAACATGATACCCAAGACATGATGCGTATTGTCTTTAATCAAATGGCTGGGAAGCATTTGCCTTACCAAGAACTTATAAAGAATAACGGACTTGATAATGGAGCGAGAACGTTTTGATTGTGAATAGTCAAAAGGTTCTAAATTCAGCCCCGACCAATTTTCAGCTACATCTCGGAGACTACTACGAAATTCTTTCAGATATGGAATCTGAATTTGTTCACATGGTTTTGACTGATCCCCCTTATTTTCTTGATGGTCTTGACGATGACTGGAAGAAAGGGAATGGAGGTAAGCGAGGAACTGGAACAGTGGAAGGACTTCCTATTGGCATGAAATTTGATGTGAATCAAGGATTGAAATTACAGCAATTCATGACTCCAATAGCAAAAGAATTGTTCCGTATTATTAAACTAGGTGGATTTGTATTAATGTTTTCAGCACCAAGGCTTTATCATCGTATGGCTATTGCTGTTGAAGATGCAGGATTTGAAATATCAATACGCATGGAGATTCACCAAGAGATCACAATTCAAAGTCTTTTCAATGGATCACTCTGTTTTGAAGAAAGAGTGTTGGACAGACAAACAGAAAAATGCAGTCATTAAAGAACTTGGAGGTCGTAAGACTCCTCAACTACGACCACAATTTGAATCAATCCTTTGTACACAAAAACCACGTGAAGGAACCTTTGTTGATAATTGGCTCCAACATGTTATAGGGCGATAAGAGAATTATTGATGCTTATAGAATTAAACAGTGGGGGTTTTGCCCAGGAAGTCTCGCTGTTCTACCAGAACGCCCTGATGTTGATCATATCCAAGCAAAAGCAAAGGGCGGTGGTGATGAAGCTGAAAACAAACAACTTCTTTGTCCTCATTGCAATCGGAGAGGAGGTGCAAAGCGATTTGATGATTTTGTAGCAGACAGATTGGCTGATGGAAGCCAATGGAACGATTACATACCGGAGTAAATTAATGACCAAGGTAATCACATCCAAAGTAAAAGAAAGACTCAGAGGTCGTCCAGTTAAAAACGAACTGGCGAAACCGATAGACGACACACCTGAAAATGTAATGAGGGTTGTTCTCAAAGCCAAGCCAAAAGCAACTGATTTTTGGTATGTAAGGAAGGCCAAGAAAAGACCAAGATAAATCTTGGCAATGGTCACTTAAGTATATAATTCCCCTTTTTTGAATTAAGGATTGTTTGCAGAATAAACCTTAAAGTACTGTCTACTAAACGCTATTATCTTTGTGGAATAAACAAGCCCGTTTGATTTTCGCATTTTGGCAATCATGCATACTTTTCCTAGCTAACCTTCATGCGCAACATATATGGGGTAATCCGATTGTCGGTTTAATCAGTAATATAAGGTATTTGAAGAATATTTATTTACTTTCTCTTTTTACGTTGGGGTCTCAAAACCGAAATTTAAACGTGGAGTTAATGTGTTTAAGTCATTTATGGCGGAAGCTCTCAAGCAGGCGAAACAAGCACTAAAATCTGGAGAAGTTCCAATTGGTGCGGTAGTGATAGATCAACATGGTGACATTATTGCCCAAGATCACAATAGGGTGATTGCGTTAAATGACCCTACTGCTCACGCTGAAATTCTTGTCATTCGAAAAGCGTGCCAATTGGTCAGATGTGAGCGATTAATCAATTGTTCATTATATGTTACAATTGAGCCTTGTCCAATGTGTGCGAGTGCGATTTCACAAGCTCGAATTGCGAAGCTGTATTTTGGAGCGGACGATAAAAAATCAGGAGGGGTGGAAAACGGACCTTTAATTTTTTATCAATCCAGCTGCCATTGGAAGCCTGAAGTCTATGGGGGTATTATGGAAACCGAAGCAAAACATCTAATGAAGAGCTTCTTTGCGGGAAAAAGATCATCATAGAGGTACGATAAGAATGGAAGATTCTATGGAGTTTATTGATATTTACTGTGAAAGAGTTTCAGCGGGGCTTTTTGATGAGCCTTTAAATGCCTTGACCAATCTTACCTTTTTGATTGCAGCATTTATCACTTGGAGATTATTAAAGGATTATCCAGCAGCCATCACCAGAATTCTGTGTGTGATACTATTCTGTATTGGGCTGGGTTCGGCCTTATTGCACACCACGGCTTCATGGTGGGGAGCACTCACAGATATTGGCTTTATTGCCGTGTTCGTAATTACCTACATCTATGCCGCAAATCGCTATTTCTTCCACTTATCATCACTATACTCTGGCGGTTTAACACTCATTGCCTTCGTAACCTTGATACCCGTAGGATGGGCAATTGGAACAATTTTTTCATTTATTGGAGCCTCAACGAGTTATGCAAGCATTGCCGCACTAATATTCCTGTATGGGATCATCATGCAAAAATTTGATAGGGCGGTTGGAAATAAGTTGTTAATAGGTGCCTTAATTCTATCTATTTCTATTGGATTTAGAATTGTTGATGATCCCCTTTGTGAGGTAATTCCAGTTGGTACCCATTGGGTATGGCACATACTAAATTCCATCATGTTATCGTATATGATTATTATCTTACGAGATAAAATTGACAAAGATAGGCAAGCTAAAAACGAAGTGGAAATATAACTGATGAATTTAAGTCTGGAAGAGGCGAGAAAGGTGGCACATCTTGCTCGAATTCATGTGAGCGAGGAAGAATTGCAATGTTTGACCAAAGAAATGTCTTCAATACTGACCTTTATGCAGCAATTAAATGAAGTGAATGTTACAGGAATTCCTGCAATGTCCTCAGTTACCCCCATGAAAATTCCACTTCGTAAAGATGTGGTGACTTCTGGTGGAGATGGTAACCGCATTTTGTCCAATGCTCCTGCTGCAGAAAACATGTTTTTTACAGTTCCCAAAGTGGTTGAATAAATGGATTTAAGTGGATATAGCCTTGCTAAAATTTCGGCACTACTTCAAAAGGGTGAAGTCACTTCAGTCGAAGTTACGAATGCGTGTTTAGAGGAAATCAATAAAGCTTCGTGTTTAAACGCGTTTTGTTGGGTTGATCACGATTGGTCAATTGAACAGGCAAAGCAAGCCGATAAACATTTAACAAATGGGTCAAATTATCCTTTGTGCGGCGTGCCACTTGGGATTAAGGATTTATTTTGCTTAAATGGCGTCCCGACCCAAGCAGCATCCAAAATATTAGAAGATTTTCGTCCTGAATATGAGTCGACAGTGACTCATAAACTCAAATCCCAAGGAGCAGTATTTTTAGGCAAGACCAACATGGATGAATTTGCTATGGGGTCATCAACCGAGCATACCGTTTATGGGCCCACAATTAATCCTTGGCGAAAGAAGAACTGTGCAAAGCAACTTACCCCTGGGGGATCATCAGGTGGTTCCGCTGCTGCAGTTGCTGCCGGCCTGTGCACAGGTGCACTTGGAACTGACACTGGCGGGTCAATTCGTCAACCAGCATCATTTACTGGCATCGTAGGAATTAAGCCTACCTATGGACGGTGTTCAAGATGGGGTATTGTCGCCTTTGCTTCTTCTTTAGATCAAGCTGGACCTTTCGCACGTTCAGTTGAGGATGCTGCACTACTTTTAGAGGGTATTTCGGGTTATGACCCCAAGGATTCAACGAGTTATCCAGGAGAAGTTCCTCAGTTCAGTCAATTTTTGCGTAAAGGTGTAAAAGGAAAGACAATCGGTATTCCAAAGGAATATCGTCTTGATGGCATGCCTGAAATCATTGAAACTGTTTGGCAAAAAGGGGCTAAACTATTGCAAGACGAAGGAGCTCAAATCGTTGAAATTTCTTTACCTCATACGCAATACGCGCTTCCGGCCTACTATATTATTGCACCAGCGGAAGCGTCATCAAACCTTGCCCGTTATGATGGCGTTAGATATGGTCGCAGAGCCAAACTCAAATCTGATTCTGATATAATCGACATGTATAAAATGACCCGTTCCGAAGGATTTGGGCCGGAAGTAAAAAGGCGGGTTTTGATTGGTACCTACGTGTTATCTCAAGGCTTTTATGAAGCATATTATCGTCGGGCTCAGAAAGTGAGGACGTTGATTAAACAAGATTTTGAACGAGTATTTTCCGAAGGAATAGACGCCATACTTACGCCAACAACTCCTGGAACAGCTTTCGGTATTGGCGAGTTTATGAACGCGGATCCCATTCAAATGTATTTGAATGATGTATTTACTGTCACTGTCAATCTTGCCGGTTTGCCAGGAATTTCGGTTCCAGCTCAGCTTGATGACAATGGACTTCCACTAGGTTTGCAATTGATAGGTCAACCTTGGCAAGAGGGAGAATTGCTAAGCATCGCCGCAACCCTTGAAGGTCAACTGAATTTTAAAGCCACTCCAGAAAAATGGTGGAAAAAGGCAAAATGATGTCCTCATTACGAAACACTCTGATTATCTTGGTATTTGGTCTGTTGAGCTGTACTGCTGAAAATTCCAGTGCCCCTAGTGAATCTCAGACGGATTCTGAAATCAACGAGGTGCCTGAGGTTGAGTTAAGTCCCCAAGAAACCAATGATGAAGTGTTGGCCCAAGAGATATTGGCAGAACTTGAAATTGTTTTGGGACAACATGAGCTTAATTCAAACCCAGGTTTGAATATTCAAGAGCAGAATAATTCTGCGAATCAATCTGCAAATTTAAATGGGGATGCTAATCCAATCCCATCCGAACAAAATCAAATTGAAACCGAGTTAGACATTCAAGATGTTGAAGCCAATGAATCTGAATTAGACTCCATGAGCACTAGCGGAATTGAGGTGGTTATCACTACTGATAATCAACCTGAGCAAATAACTGATGAGTTTGGCCGTACGATTTCTGATGAACAAGAATTTACCGCAGTCACGCAACGAGAGACAATTGAATCAGATGCTCAGAGATTAGAAGCTATTCGACAGAATCTCGTCATCCTTGATTCAGTTGAATTTGATTTTACTCCTAACCAAGAGGAAGTTTTCAGATACGCACTCAATACCGATCATTCTCCCGGAACCGTCCTGTATGAGCGTAATTTATTTTTCTTCAACCGGAGGGCTTATCTAGAACGATGTGAACGTTTTGTTGATAGTGATGCCGCTCAGCAGTATTTTCTCACCTATGGCGGTCCTGAGGAAGATAAACATAACCTTGACCCAGATGGTGATGGTTTCGCTTGTGAATGGAATCCTGAACGATATAGACAACTCCTAAATCAGCTTTGATTGAACTGAAAAAAAACTGGTGTCCATCACCCAATTACGGGTCACGAAGAAACAATCTCCAACCAGAGTTGATTGTCATACATTATACCGCAATGGGAACCCAAGAATCTCTTGAGAGATTGTGTACACCAGAATTTGAGGTTTCCAGCCACTATCTTATTTCTGAACAGGGAAAAATTTATCAGCTTGTTGATGAAGTTCATAGGGCTTGGCATGCCGGTTCTGGGAATTGGCGAGGACTTTCGGATATAAACTCTCGCTCAATCGGGATTGAGTTAACCAATCTCGGTAACACCCCATACTCGCTTACACAAATGGCATCATTGATTGAGTTAATGAAAGAAATTATTCGCAAGTGGGGAATAGCGAAAGAGAATGTCATCGGTCATTCAGATATGGCGCCTACCCGAAAAAAAGATCCTGGAAAGAAATTTGATTGGCGACTTCTTGCTCTGGAAGATTTGGCTGTTTGGCCAACAGAAATTGATTATTCCCCCGTTAATTGGGATTTGTTTACGACTTCTTTGTGTAATTTTGGCTACTCAATCCCTTTAGAAACTTTGAGTGTGAAGAATAGACTTGATCTACTTAAAGTGTTTCGGAACCGTTTTCGTCCACATCATGTTGGTGAACTTGATTCGATTGATATGGGGATTGCTAAGAGTTTGGAAAAGTACAGCTATTCGTCTGATTAATTACCACAAGTGAATTGACAAGGGGGTAGTCTATTGTTAAATGATTTGGTGCGGAAAACTGGATAGTCGCGGGGACAATGTCCACGAGGAAAGTCTGGACTCCACAAAGCAGGGTGCCGGATAACGTCCGGCTGGAGTAATCCAAGGGAAAGCGCCACAGAAACATACCGCCAGTTATAATGAACTGGTAAGGGTGAAAGGGTGGAGTAAGAGACCACCGTCGATTTGGTAACAAATTTGAACCGGCAAGCCCCACCCGGAGCAATGCTAAGTTGGACTGTCATGAGAAGCTTTGTCTCGCAGTCGTGGTAAGCAGCTTGAATGGAAAGGTAACTTTTCATCTAGATGAATGACTATTGCAAGCGTAATGCTTGAACAAAATCCAGCTTACAGGTTTTCCGCACTCACATTCGGTGGTTGAAAAGAGACATTTTATTTGTAACTAATTCAACCATATGGAATATTAATTTATTTGGAGTATGCTGATGGCCAAGCCAGCGACAGTCAAAATCCGGCTCAATTCATCTGCCGGTACAGGTCATTTCTATGTGACCACTAAGAATGCACGAACGATGCCTGATAAGATGAAGGTACAAAAATACGACCCAGTTGCTCGCAAACATGTTGAGTATAAAGAGAGTAAAATAAAATAATCCAAGGTTTGGATTATTGATCATTGATGCGGTGAGTGTGACTCACCGCATCAGAAAAATTCATTGATTTATAACAACTTCAGTTGTTCTGACTATTCTCGTTGTCCAAACAATGAGAGGAGCAACAGGAACATATTTAAGAAGTTCAAATACAAACTCAGTGCTCCCATAATGGAGGATTTTGCTAACCATTGGGTATCGCCATGAGATGCCATTTGAATATAGTCATTTTTAATCCTTTGGGTGTCGTAAGCGGTTAAGCCGGCGAAAATCAACACTCCAATCACCGAAATGGCAAATTGAAGTCCAGGTGATGCTAGAAAAATATTGATAATCATGGCACCAATAATCCCGATTAGACCCATGATTAAGAATGAACCCCAACCTGAAATATCTTTCTTGGTTGTGTAGCCATAAATGCTCAATGAAGCAAACGCAATTGCGGTCACCAAGAAGGTTTGGAATATTGAAATACTGGCGTAGGCGAGAAAGATGTAGGAAATTGATAACCCCATCAACCCCGAAAATATCCAAAATGTTGTTTGGGCCGCAGATGCTGACATTTTGTTAATTCGAGCACTCAACAGAATGACTACACCAAGTGGAGCCAACATTACAATCCACTGAAGTGGTGTTCCAAACATCACTTGCATGAGCGCTTGGCTTGTGCTTGCGAAAAAGGCAACCAAGCCCGTAATTAGCATGGCTGCAGACATTAACCCATAGACTTTGTTCATGTGAGCCTTTAGTCCCACATCAATTTGAGCGGAACGACTATCAACTGGGTTAATTCCGGGTAGTTGATATTGATTCATTTAATTCTCCAATGAAATTATGTAATAATAGAAAATTAGAACTCAAAGGCTGAATATTCAAGTCCTTTATAGTTCTTTGATTTAGTCTAGAACACCCATCACATTATTTTGATTACAATCTTGCCAACGGCTTGTCTAGTCGCCATTAATTGCAATGCTTCATTCGCTTCTTTCAAGGGAAAACTGGAACTTATATGAGGGGCTATCAATCCCTGTTCAAACCAAATGAACAGTTCGCTTAAGCATTGACGTATCACTTTTGGATTAAAGGTGAGATATCCACCCCAATAGCAACCAATCACATCAAGATTCTTGACGAGAAGAATGTTAGCCGGAATAGACGGAATATCTCCTGAGGCAAAACCGATAGGAATGATTCGTCCCTCAGGGTTCATGGAGCGCATAGCCGAATTAAATAATGACCCGCCAACTGGGTCGTAAACAACATCTGCGCCGCCTAATGCTTTAACCTTGCTTCGAAGATCATCTTGAAGCGAGTGAATGAGATGGTCCGCACCCGCAATTTTAGCTTCTTTAAGTTTATTATCACTACTTGCAGCGGCAATGACCTTGGCCCCGATGACTCGGCCAATTTCAACCGCAGTTCTGCCCACACCACCTGAAGCCCCCAATACGAGCAGATTGTCCTGAGCTTGTAACTTCGCTCGTTTAACAAGGGCAAGGTAGGAAGTCCCGTAAGCAATTATAAATCCTGCGGCGATTTCGTCAGACATTTTATCAGGGACATCAAGGCATTGGCCATGGGGCAAACAGATATATTCAGCCAAACCACCAAAGTTTGCTATCCCAGCTACACGGGTTCCAATCTGCCTATCATTGATTTCTTCACCAAGGGCTGAAATGACCCCACACACCTCCATCCCAGGCGAAAAAGGTAAAGGGGGTTTGATCTGATACTGACCCTGTGAAATGAGTAAATCGGCAAAATTCATACCGACAGCACTGACCCGGATTTGAATCTCATTCGGGGCTGGTTGCGGGGTGGGGATATCAACCATCTTCAGAGAATCTCCAAGCGTTTTTACATGCATCGCAAACATAATGAGTCCTTAAAAAAATGAGAATTAAATTGGTTTTTTAAATTGATCAAAAAAACGAAAAATATGGTCAAGTGCTTCATCACGTAATGGTTGCCTTTCCTTGAGTAATTCATGCTTGGCATTTTTCATTTCCACCAGATGTGACTGAGGCCATTGGGCACAAAATTGATACGCCGCCCGATTATCGACGATTTCGTCATTACCAGCGACGAGCACAAGCGAATTATGCTTGGGCGGAGATAAGTTCATGAGTTTTTCTGTTTCTAAAAATGCTTGATAAGCCCAATTCCAAGAGGGTCCTCCTAGGCTGACTTCAGGTTGAGTATTGACTTGGTTTCTGAGAAATAGGAAGGTTTCTGGGCAGCTCGTAAGCGGGTTATTATGAGGCTCAGTTGTATTAAGTAAACTCTCTGGACCTGCGCCTTGAATAAATTTGTGTCCTTGACCAAGGAGATTTATTAGGGATACGAATCGACGAGCCAAAAAGGTGGCTTTTGCTATTTTCCACATGGGTGCTGAAAAAGCGCAGGCACTGACCGGTATTGATATTCCATTCATGAGGGCTCGTAATCCAATACAACACCCCATTGAGTGGGCTAAAATGTAATGAGGAGCGGGAGGAAATTGGTGATTAAAACATCTCAACACAGAAGCGAGGTCAATTTGAAAATCTTCAAATCGGTTAACATGGCACATTTTGGGATTGCTGTGAATTCTGTCCGAGAGCCCTTGCCCTCTCCAATCATGGGTGATGACCGTATAACCTCTATTTTGCATGGTTAGTGCCAAATGGGCGTATTTTTCAACAAATTCATTGCGCCCATTGAGAATGAGGATGGTTCCCTTAGTTCCACCTGACCAAATCGCTACCCGTATACGAATATTGTCTGATGTTGTCAGCCAATAGGCTTTGACATTTCCAGGACTCTTAACAATTGTGTCCAAAAAAGGTGCCGATTGAGTCAGTAAATCTGAAATCATAATGAAAATACTTTGTCGATGGATCTAATTTGCAATCGACAGACAAAAAAGTGAATTATCAGCATCTAAAGTTTCACCATTGTGTATTATTATTTAAATTGATTGCCTGTAGGGTAAGTTCAGGTTAATGTTTATCCTCAATTATAAACTAATTCATAAGTATCTACGAAGATTGGAGAAATATAATGAAGTTGATTAGATCTTCTTTATTGAGTTCACTCATGGCATGTATTCTCGCGATGAGTGTATCAACCCTTAATGCAGCTGAACTGAGATATGTTTCAGGAGCAGTTGGAAATGCGATTGAGGTATTTCAAGCGCTAGTTAAACCGTGGGAAGAAGCCACAGGTCACTCAGTTACTCTTGTGCCAATGCCTGCGTCTACGACGGATCAATTTGGACAGTATAGGCTTTGGTTGGCGGCTGGTAATGCGGACATTGATGTTTATCAAACCGATGTGATTTGGGCACCGCAACTTGCCGAGCAATTCATTGATCTGAAAGAAAGTGCAGCAGACCTTATACCGCTTCACTTTCCGTCAATTATTGAATCTCAAACCGTTGAAGATAAACTTGTCGCATTACCCATATTCACGGACGCTCCGGCTCTGTATTATCGTAAAGACCTGCTTGAGAAGCACAATCAACCAGTTCCTTCTACTTGGGAACAGTTGACTGAAGTGGCTCGTGCGGTTCAAGATGCTGAAAGAGCCGAGGGTAATGAAGATATCTGGGGGTTCGTCTGGCAGGGCAATGCCTATGAAGGACTCACATGTGACGCCCTTGAGTGGATTAAGTCTTTTGGTGGCGGGCAAATCGTTGAGCCTGATGGAACAATTTCGGTTAATAACCCACAAGCAATTGCGGCACTTGACTTAGCTGCAACATGGCCAGGAACAATTTCACCTCCTGGTGTGCTTGCTTATCAAGAAGAAGAGTCTCGAGGTGTTTGGCAAACAGGAAATGCGGTGTTCATGCGTAATTGGCCGTATGCTTATTCGTTAGGCAATAGCGATGATTCGGCAGTTAAGGGTCTCTTTGATGTGACAACACTACCAACTGGCGGCGGGCATGACACCTCGGCTGCGACATTGGGTGGATGGAATGTTGCTGTTTCAAAGTACTCAAAAAATCAAGAGGCCGCTATTGATTTAGCCAGATATCTGGCTGGACCAGAAGCGCAAAAACTCAGAACTTTAATGGCTTCAAACCTTCCAACGATTATCTCACTCTATGATGACGCGGATATAGCCGCAAACCAACCCATTATTCCACGCTGGAAAGATGTCTTTTTGCAAGCTGTACCAAGACCTTCAGCGCCAACAAAAGTGAAGTATAATGAGGTTTCAGCCAAATTTTGGTCAGCGGTCCATAACACCTTGTCGGGTGATGGTTCAGCTGCCGATAATTTAGAGCTTCTGGAATTAGAACTTCAAGACCTTAAAGGTTCTGGCTGGTAACTCCAATTTCATTACCTTAAAGTTGTGGCTAGGCTATGATTAGCCTAGCCAATATTGTTTTTCGCCTTAGTAGATTAAATCGGGTCGCAGAAATTACTGAATCATGTTTAAGGGGTTGAAGGAATTAGATTTAGAGGCACAGCGGAGAATAGCCGCTTTCTATTTTCTATTTCCGATGATCATTGCCCTGTTCTGCGTTGCCGCATGGCCTTTATTGCGAACGATTTACTTTTCTTTTACCGACACGTCCCTAACCAACCTTTATGGTGGCGAATGGATTGGATTTGATAATTATCTCCAGCGAAGAGAGTTAAGTTCAGGTCGTGTGGTTTGGCGTGGTACACTGGCTGATTCTGCGTGGTGGAATGCGGTTTGGAATACCGTTCGTTTTTCAGTCATTTCAGTATTTTTTGAAACACTCTTCGGCTTGATGATAGCGCTCGTCCTGAATGCCGAATTCAAAGGCCGGGGTTTGGTGAGGGCGGCGATTCTCATTCCATGGGCAATTCCAACTATCGTATCCGCGAAAATGTGGGCTTGGATGCTGAATGATCAATTTGGAATCATTAATGACATTCTCATCCGACTGGGCTTTATCGAAAGAGGGATTGCTTGGACGGCATCAATTGATACGGCAATGACAGCTGTCCTTGTGGTTGATATATGGAAAACGACACCGTTTATGGCTCTATTGTGTCTCGCTGGCTTGCAGATGATTCCACGGGATATTTACGAAGCAGCCAAAATTGATGGCGTTCATCCCCTCAAAGTATTTTGGAAGATTACCTTACCGCTTGTGCGACCTGCCTTAATGGTTGCTGTCATTTTCAGGGCCTTAGATGCACTTAGAATTTTTGACCTGATTTATGTTCTGACTCCCAACTCAAAAGCAACAAAAACGATGTCGGTGATTAGTCAGGAGAATCTGATACAATTTGATAATTTTGCTTATGGCTCGGCGCAGTCCACAATACTTTTCGCGATCATTGCGGTGTTTGTAGCGTTATATATTTGGGTTGGAAAAGTTAATTTAAGCGGGGAAGGCGGACGATGAAACGCTCGCTGTCTGATTGGATAAAGAGCATTGCTTTTTATAGCATTGTTGTTGTGATCTTCGTGGTAGCTGTGTTTCCGTTTTACTATGCGATTCTCACATCGTTTAAATCAGGGACGGCAATATTTGAGGTCAATTACTTTCCCGTTGATTTTTCTCTCCAAAATTATGTGACAGTAATGGTGGGTCGGAATTTCATAAGAAGCGTCTTAAATTCGGTATTCGTGTCAGGAGTGACAGTTCTTTTTGCCTTGCTACTTGCTGTAACGGCCTCATATGCTTTGAGCCGTGTCCGTTTCAGAGGTCGAGCCTTACTTTTGATAACCATCCTTGGTGTGTCAATGTTTCCACAGATTGCAGTTCTCGCTGGACTATTTGAACTCGTCAGGTTTTTGGGAATATATAACACCCCTTGGGCAATGGTATTAAGCTACACGATATTTACTTTACCTTTTACGGTTTGGGTGTTAACGACCTTCATGCGTGAATTACCCATTGAGATTGAAGAGGCCGCTATTATTGATGGTGCGACACCGTGGATCATAATCACAAAAGTATTTATGCCTCTATTGTGGCCGGCATTAGTCACAACTGGTCTGCTGGCATTTATTGGTGCTTGGAATGAATTTTTGTTTGCCTTGACCTTTACAATATCTGAAGACCAGCGAACTGTACCAGTTGCTATTGCTTTGTTATCAGGTGCTTCAGAACAGGAAATTCCATGGGGCCCCATTATGGCAGCTTCGGTAATTGTTACAATCCCGCTTGTCGTATTGGTATTGATTTTTCAGCAGAAGATAGTTGCCGGCCTCACCGCAGGTGGTGTCAAAGGGTAGTATTGGAGATTGCTATGGCAGAGATTGTTTTCAAAAAAGTATCGAAATCATTTGGGGCTATTGAAGTAATCAAAGATGTTGACCTCACCATCAATAAAGGTGAATTCATGGTTTTTGTCGGCCCGTCGGGGTGTGGTAAATCAACCATGTTGCGTCTCGTTTCTGGGTTGGAAAGTATTACCAGCGGTGAAATGACTTTTGATGGTGAGGTGATCAATAATGTTATTCCCTCAAAACGAGGGATTGCTATGGTTTTTCAGAGCTACGCCCTTTACCCTCACATGAATGTGTATGAGAATATGGCATTCGGTATGAAACTTGCTAAATCGAATGCTCAGGCTATAAAAAAACGAGTTGAATCGGCGGCCGAATTACTTCAGATTGAGCATCTCTTAGATCGCTTACCGAAGCAGTTGTCGGGTGGGCAAAGACAGCGAGTCGCGATTGGGCGAGCCATCGTTCGTGATCCAAGGGTGTTCTTGTTTGATGAACCGCTTTCCAATTTGGATGCTGCATTGCGAGTCGCAACTCGTCTTGAGATTGCTAAGCTTCATCACAACATGGATAATGTAACCATGATCTATGTGACACATGATCAGGTTGAAGCAATGACTTTAGCTGATCGTATATGTGTATTGAGGGATGGGTATGTTGAGCAGGTTGGAACCCCATCAGAACTCTATGAAAAGCCCAATTCAATTTTTGTCGCTGGGTTTATTGGATCACCCAAAATGAATTTCTTGACTGGTCAATTCGCTCAAGCGCACGATTGTGCCACACTTGGAATTCGTTCTGAGCATATCGTAATGACTGACTCTGATGTTGTTTGGTCAGGACAAATTGTTCATGCCGAAGACGTTGGTTCAGACACATACTTGTTTGTTGACATCAAAGCTGATGAGCCATTAATTGTCCGATGTGAAGGTCGTCAAGTAGTTGAGTTAGGCAAAAATGTAGGCTTGAAACCTGATGCGAAACAATTACATCGCTTTGACACTGATGGTAAACCAATGGGATAGCCATTGGAACCTAGTTAATTTTTCATTTCCTAAATCGACTATCTGAGGACGCTTACTATGGCTAAAATTGTGCTTATTGGTGCCGGCAGTATTCAATTTGGAGCTCAATTGCTCGGTGATATTTTCCAAAGTGCTGTATTAAACGAGGCAGAGATTGTATTAAACGATATTAACCCCCAAGCTGCTGAAAAGACGGCTCAACTTGCTCAAAATCATATTGATACTCATGGATTAAAGCACAGAATCAAAGTAGAGGTTGACTTATCCAAGGCTCTGAAAGGAGCGCAATTTGTAGTGAACATGATTGAAGTTGGAGACCGTTTCAAATTATGGAATTTAGACTGGAAAATTCCACAACAGTACGGAATCAAGCAAATCTATGGCGAAAATGGTGGCCCCGGAGGGTTGTTTCACTCTTTACGGATTATTCCAGCCATTATTGATATTTGCCAAAAGGTTTCTGATGTTGCTCCCGAGGCAACCATATTTAATTTTTCTAATCCGATGAGCCGAATCTGTACCACAGTACACCGCAAGTTTCCAGAATTGAAATTCGTTGGACTATGCCATGAAATCGCTTCATTAGAGAGACATCTGCCGAGTATATTGAACCAACCGCGGGCGAACATTTTCTATCGGGCCGGGGGGCTGAACCATTTTTCTGTTCTCTCAAGCGTTAAGTATGTTGATAGCGGCAAGGATGCCTACCCTGATATTCTCATCAATGCACCCTCGTACTTTGCCAAAATTCCCGGATACTCAGAAATACTCGCCATGTCGAAAGCAACGGGAATTGATATTGAGACAGAGGGTTGGATGCAAATAGATGTGGCCAAAATAAAAGTAATAAGAGAGTGGTCAGACCGGCGTATTTTTGCCCTTATTTTGGAACATTTTGGTGTTTTACCAATTACCGAAGACAGCCATTTTGGTGAATATATCAGCTGGGCGTCTGAAGTTGCTGACCACCGAGGTATTCTTGATTTTTATACCTATTACCGAAATTTTCTTGGCCGCAGGGATGCGGTCATTGGTAATGAAATCACCGAAAGGATGGTTCCGATTATTGAAGGCATATTAACCAATAATTACTATGAAGAAGCCGCCGTGAATATCCCCAACAAAGGATATATTAAGAATCTTCCCGAATGGATTGCAGTTGAAGTTCCTGCTCGCATTGATTCTGACGGGATCCATGGTATACCCATTGAATTGCCTGTGGGAATTAGAGCTCTGATAACAAACCAGATTGGTATTCACGACTTGGTTGCTGACGCCGTATTAGAAAAAAGTAAAGAATTAGTTATCCAAGCTCTTTTAGCTGACCCAGTGGTTACGACTGCGAAATGTATTCCTGAAATGGTTGAGTATGTGATCGCTGAACAGAGTCCTTGGTTAGATTATTTACAATAGAACAATCTGCGGACGATGTGTCTCATTTTGTGGTGTTTGCGACGGTTACGCATTGGTGAATAGGTTGGCAATTTGCAGGGCAATAGCCATGTCCCCATTGATTTTGAGATGACCACTGAGGAAGGCGCTTGTTGGGTTCAATTCACCATCAATTATTTTGTCAAATGTTGCCATTGTTCCTTGAATTGTACAGTCTCTATCAGCATCACTTGAAGTGACGTCGCTGCCATCATAAACGAAAGATCCTTCACCCTCTATAATGACTTTGACTCGGGCTCCGATTTCTGGATTGTTTTTCAATATTTTGAGAATTGTGATGCTTTTAATCATTGGCTAAAACTCCTTCTTGTATTCATGTGAAATTCTCAAAAAATGTGTAACTATTCAGGTAGTATCAGTGACGGATTAGTAAAGCTTCATCGGCTGAACAGGGAAATCATGGAGTGTCGGGACATGTCGAGTAGTTACAAAATGTTATCAATCACATAATTATGATAATTTTTATAGTTGAATCTTACCAAGCGTTTTGTAAGGTGAATAATATGGTTGAATGACAAAGAATCCAAAAGAAGCGTAATCGTGACCACCTACAATTCCATAGAAATACCGTATAGATCTGAACTCCGACTTAAGTTGGTCGTGAATGCCTTAATTCATAGTTCCTTGCTAAGGGATTGGAAAATTAAGAGTACAGCATTTGTGATGGCGATGCTTATACCGTCGGTAATCTTAGGTAACGAAAAAATAATTGATCAATTATTTTTAGATCTCCAAAAAAGTGATCAAGTTTCCTCACGATACATTGAACGAAGAATCCTAGCCTTTTGGAGCGACTCTGGTTCTGAAGAGGTGAATGCATTACTTGAAAATTCACAACTGGCATTAAGAAGTCAAAATTATGATTTGGCATTGATTTATGTCAATAAAGTAATTGAGATCGCTCCAGAATTTCCCGAAGGGTGGAATACACGTGCGACGATTTATTATTTGCAAAGTCAATTTGATCTCTCAATTGCCGATATTGTTAAAACCTTAGAACTAAACGAGCGACATTTTGGTGCCCTTAATGGACTCGCGTTAATCTATGAATTAAAAGGGGAAGTCGTAAAGGCTCTAAAAGTATACTCTGAATTATACAAATTGACTCCTAACAGGAGAGGGGTTAAAGAGAGTATAAAACGGCTTCAAGAAACTCTCTACAACCAATCAATTTAGTCCGACAAATCGCAGCTTCATTGAATTCTTAATTTCCAACCTTTTGAAGTCATCATGCATTGGAACTCTAGTTCAGGTAGCGTTACAGCTATATTGGGTTCAACTAATTCTGGTAAGACTCTTTACGCCATTGAGCAGATGCTTTCGCACCGTAATGGGGTTATTGGACTGCCATTAAGGTTGTTAGCTCGAGAAGTTTATGACAAAGTCGTTGAGCGGTGTGGTCCATCGATTGTCGCCTTGGTAACAGGTGAAGAACGGATTGTTCCAAATCGAACTGCCTATTGGATTTGTACAACCGAAGCAATGCCCATCGGGATTGGAACCGATTTTCTTGCCGTTGACGAGATTCAATTGTGTGGCGATAAAGAAAGAGGTCATATTTTTACGGATCGATTGTTGAATGCACGCGGAACTAAAGCGACTCTATTCATGGGCTCAGATACAATCAAGGCGACCATCAAATCGCTTATCCCAAATGTGATAATTGAGAATCGAAGCAGGCTTTCGAAACTCACCTACACGGGCTATAAAAAAGTTTCTCGGTTAGTTCCGAGGACAGCCTGTATCGGGTTTTCTATCGAAGAAGTCTACATGATTGCCGAGCAAATCCGGCAACGAAGAGGTGGGGCCGCGGTGGTCATGGGAGCGCTCAGCCCTCGCACCCGCAATGCACAGGTTGATCTTTATGAAAATGGTGACGTCGATTTTATTGTCGCAACTGATGCCATTGGAATGGGATTAAACCTCGATATCAATCATGTTGCTTTTGGTTCATTGTCTAAATTTGATGGACATTGCCACCGAGCGTTGACTCCCATTGAACTTGGTCAGATCTCTGGTCGGGCCGGTCGTTTTAAACACAATGGAACATTTGGTGTAACGGCGGATAGTTATGAAATACCTCCCGATATAGTAAAGAGAATTGAAGCCGGTTCATACAAACCGACCAAGATTTTACAATGGCGAAACTCAGACCTGGATTTTGTGACTGTTGATACTCTCATAAGATCATTAACGCTTGAAAGCTCCAACCCACAGCTCCGACTGACTAAAAACTCGGTTGATGTACTTACTTTATCGCGGCTTGTTGAAGATAAAGAATTCGTGAAAAATATTTGTAATCCGCCACAAGTTAAGGTACTTTGGGAGGTATGCCAACTCCCTGATTACCGTAATTTTGGCTTGGAAAGTCATGCACGAATGGTCAGGACACTATTCAATTTCGTTGGCGATGGCGGTTATATAACCGAGAACTGGTTAGGACAAGAGCTGGAAAAAATAGCAAGTTTAAAAGGAAGTATTAATGCTATTTCCACGAGACTTGCTGCAATCAGGACTTGGAATTATGTTGCCCAGAAACCAGATTGGGTTGAAAACCCAATGTATTGGCGTGAAAAGACACGGCATATTGAGGACCAACTATCTGATGCTTTACATCTGAAGCTAAAAAATAGGTTTGTTGATATCCAATTTAGTGTATTATTGAAGACCCTGAAACAAAAGGAACAACTATTGCCTTCAATTTCAAATCAAGGTGAGGTCGTCGTTGATGAACTCATGCTCGGAACTTTAAAAGGGTTTCGCTTTTACCGGAGCACAGGAAAGTCTTCTGACGAAGAAAAAGCTCTTAAAAAAGCAACCCAAACCATATTAAGCTCTTATTTATCGGAGCTTGCTGACACGCTTTCCAAAGCGCCCAAAGATGAATTTTCGATATCAGAGGTTGGTGAAATTATCTGGAAAGACAATCCAGTGGGTGTTATTAAAAAGAGCCATGACCCTTATTTTCCAAGTGTCAAGGTCATTGCCGATGACATCGTCTTGCAGAATGACAAAGATAAAATCAAATCGCGTTTGGAAGTATACTTATATCATTCCATTAACGATGAATTAGAAAACCTGATCAAGCTCAAAAATGACGAATCCTTAGAAGGTGATGTCAAGGGGTTTGCCTTTCAGCTTGTCCAATCATTCGGTATCCTAAAACGATCACAGGTAAAAGAAGAAGTAACCCGCCTTGATCAAGAGAAGCGAAGGTTACTCAGGGGCTTTGGTGTTAGGTTTGGACAATATACTATCTACGATAAGATGTCTATTAAGCCGCAGTCAACTCACCTGAGGTTGGTCCTTTGGGCTGTCAATAATGGGATTGATTGTTGCCCGATTCCCAAGCCAGGCTTAACAACGCATGAAGCCGAAAATAATGCACCAGAAGGATATTATCCTGTGTGTGGATTTTACCAAATCGGTAATTTGGCAATTCGTGTTGATATTCTTGAACGGTTAATGAACCTTCTTCGCGAAGAGGATAGCCGCAAAGGGTTTGAAGCCAAACAAGCAATGACTTCAATTATTGGAGTATCGAATGAAAAGTTTGCTACCCTCATGAAGGATCTTGGATATCAGGTGACAAAAGAAGAAAGGGATAAGATTTCATACCCCAGCACCAAGGAATTAGATAGTAATGAATGCCAAGTAGAGCCTGAAAAGATTGAAGGAGTCGCAATTTCATCAAATGAACTCAAGCAGTCAAAGGATTCGCTACCTCAACAAAGTGCTATAGAGCTATTGCCGAATACTGATCTACCCATTAGTGAGCCTAAAACTGACATGAACCAAGATGTGATTCAGGAATATGCAGATAGTAGCATTGATATTAAAGCAGCACAATTAAAGGATGATTCAGATGTATCCCAAGAAGTGGCTGAAAAGAAAATAATTTATACCTTTAAGTGGGTTCCACGAAAACCCAGAAAAAGACCGTTCAAATCGAATGAAGCAACGAATCAAGCGGAACGAAAAAATCTTGGCAATGAATTTGAAAAACCAAGTCGAAAAAAACGACCAAAGCGAAGAAAAAGGCAAAATGAGGACACGATAAAACAATTTAAGGAACGCGGTAAGAAAATAGACAAAGAATTCAAGATTGATCCTGATCATCCGTTTGCAGCATTACAGGAGTTGCGGGCAAAACTTTAAGGGTTTAGTAGGAGCTGAGCAAAATTACTCGTCTTGAAAACGAGAAAAATACTCTTCTTGTGCTTGATTGAAACAATCTCAATACTAACTCACAATTGAGTTTCCCATTAATGTCCGTATCTAATTATCTAACTGAATAATTATAATGACCTATGTAGTTATCGATAGCTGCATTGCTTGCAAATACACTGACTGCGTTGAAGTATGCCCCGTGGATTGCTTTTACGAGGGTGAAAACATGCTTGTAATTCACCCCGATGAGTGTATTGATTGCGGCGTGTGCGAACCTGAGTGCCCTGTAGATGCCATTCGTCCAGACACTGAACTAGGAATGGAAGAGTGGGTGGAGTTTAATCGTAAGTTCTCGGAAATATGGCCGGTCATTATTGAGCGAAAGGACCCTCCACCCGATGCCGAATCACACGAGTTTGAAGAGGGTAAGATGGAAAAGTATTTTTCTGAAAAACCAGGTGCAGATAGTTCTGACTAATCCCAATCTGGCGCCCAAGGAACAATCTGCTTATCAACGATTCGATAATTTAACGAACCCAATCGATCAATCTTTGCCATGTCAACTGACGACAAAACAAAGTCAGAAATCGCAAAATTATCATGAATGTTTTTGTATTTGCTCGACATGACCGTGGTCGCAACTCCCTTTTGCAAAATCCACTGCAAAACGATTTGGGACACCGACCGACCATAATGCTTGGCAATATCATCTAGTTGGGTTTCTTGAAATACTTTTCCGCGTGCCAATGAGCAATATGAAGTGATTGGTACGCCCAACTTAGAAGAAACTGCAAGCAGTTTGCTTTGGTCTAGAAGAGGATGAAACTCAACTTGGTTGGTGACGATTGGAACCTCTAGAATTTCCAAGGCTGTCTTAAGCATTGACACCGTATAATTGGATACTCCGATATGTTTAGCAAGCTTCCTTTCATGAGCTTGTTGGAGCAACTTGATTGAAGGAACGATATCGCCTCCATAGGGTGGCCAGTGTAGCAACAAAACATCAACTTGACTTACACGAAGTTTATTTAAACTTGTTTCAACAGACTTAAAAAACTGAGATTCTTCAAAGTTTTTGATGGAAACCTTTGTTGTGATGAGTAATTCATTTTTGGGAATGCTTGAGGTGTCAAGCATTTCGCCGACTTCGCTTTCATTTTCGTACATTTGTGCCGTATCAAAGGCTCTATAGCCTACACTCAGTGCATCGGCGATTGCCGCTCTAACCGTATCACCCTGAAGTGGAAATGTACCAAACGATTTATAAAAAGATTTGTGAAAGTAAATTGACATCAGATCAGGTGCTCCTCAAGTTCTTTTTGGAATTTCACAATAGAAATTTTTCATCAATATCAATACTATAATTTTGTCTATTTTACCCGAGTGGTTCTTGAATACGCTTAATTTTAAATTAATCGTTGCAAAGCGACAAAGCCAATTTTATTCAAATTTTAATTGTGTCAAATTCTGCCTGTTTATTCGCTCACATAATGGGTCGGACAATGAGCTCTGTTCCAGCTATAAATGATTGAACGCCATCCCTCAACACTAATTGAAACACTCGGTTAATGGTCAATTGTCTCAACTAAGATTAATCAATCCGTACAACCGTTGCTGTCTTGAAGTTGATTGTGAGTCAGGGTCAAAATCAGTACTGACCAATGTGCTGACTTAAGTCAATGAGAGGCTTATAACCAGCCCGATGAGACAACTCACTTCAGTGAACTGCTGAATGCAACCGAGTGTATCACCTGTATAGCCCCCAAGTTTACTTTTGATTATGAGAATGAGTGGCAGAAAAAACATAATGCTTATCAGTACAGGTAGGAGCAGTATAGTTCCCAATAAGGCGGCACCTAGTGCAAAACAGGTGAATAGTCCTGTGAGAAACGAAAGAGACGATACTTGACCAACGAGAGCTCCTAAACCATCCACTTTAGCTGAGGGAAAGAACTTTATGACAGGAATCAGCGAAAATCGAGATAGCGCCCCAGAGGTAATCAGTGCTTCAATGGCCAAGTTATTTTTAAACAAGACTGTTAATAAACTCCATCGTAAAATCAGAGATAGAATCAGTGCCAAAGCTCCATAAGTTCCAATATGGCTATCAGTCATAATTCGCAACCGATCTTCTGTATTCCGACCTCCCCATAGACCATCAAATGTGTCTGCTAATCCATCTTCATGCAAACCACCCGATAACGCAATGAGTAAAGCTAAGCTGATTGGTGCAAGTATTTCGGCTGGTATTCCGATTTGAGCCAAGCCCACAGATATGCACCCAATCAAACCTCCAAATAAACCACCAACTAATGGCCAAGCCCAGGTTGATTGACCTAAAGGGGTCGCATCCATCGGAACTGGAAATCGGGTAAAGAATCCAACAGCATTAAAGAATGAACTGAGGAAATTTGGTCGGGTAATTTTAGAAGGTTTAATTGCCATTGATTGGTAGTATGTTATTTTGACTCTTGATGTAAGATAAGTCTAATCCAATTAATCTACAAATTCATTACTCAGATCAGTCATGCCACAAGTAAGCAAGGTTCAGAAGTTCATAACGAGTTGTTTACAAGATTTACCATCGATTAATTCTGTTGACATAGTTAAAGCGTGTGACCGTAATCAGGAACTAACTAAACCATTCGGATCTTTAGGGCGCTTAGAGGACTTGGCAATTTGGTACAGCTCTTGGCAGGGTTATCAGAAAAAATCGATAGATTCCATTCTCATAGCTATTTTTGCCGGGAATCATGGTGTGGCTCAACGAGGGGTATCAGCGTACCCAGCTGAAGTCACCGCTCAGATGGTTGCGAATTTCAATAATGGTGGTGCAGCGATTAATCAATTGGCTGATTTGTTACCGGCCACTTTAAAGGTGGTTGATTTAGAGTTAGATCAACCGACCAAGGATTTTTTTGAAGAGCCGGCCATGTCTGAGGATGAGTGTTCTCAAGCATTTCAGGTGGGTTTTGATTTGGTTTCTCACGAATACGACTTGGTTATTCCAGGTGAAATGGGAATTGGAAACTCAACCTCAGCATCAGCACTCGGATATGCTATATATGGTGGTTCTGTTTCAGATTGGGTAGGAATAGGAACAGGCGTTTCAAACAAGACCTTGAAACACAAACAAGAAGTTGTTGAAGTTGCTGTTAACCGCCATAGAGATACTTGCTCTACTCCCTTGGATGTAATGCAATGTCTTGGGGGGCGCGAGTTAGTAGCAATTATGGGTTCTATTTTGAGTGCAAGAATGAAGAAAATACCGGTGGTAATTGACGGGTTTATCTGTACTGCCCCTGTAGCTGTTTTGAATGCTATAGATTCACGACTGATTGAACATGTCATTGCCGGTCATGAGTCCGCTGAGAAAGGTCATAAGATTTATCTCAATAAACTTGGATTAAAGCCTATCTTGAACATGAACATGCGACTTGGGGAAGCAACAGGAGCAGCTCTTGCAGCCCAGATATTGAGAGCAGCTGTTGCTTGCTATGGTGGAATGGCAACATTTGCTGAGGCTCAGGTTTCAATAAGTTCTTAGCTGGATGAAGGTTTTGGCTGCAAATCTGATGGACCGGCTTTAAGGTCAGTCAAACCTTTTTCGGCCTCTTCTGGGATTTCAGTGCTTTCATCATCCTTTTGATTCGGTACAGGTTCGGGGTGGTCTAAAGTCTCAGGAGAATGAGTGTCATTCCTAGATCCTGTTCCGATGGAAACATCAATAAAGCTGTTTAACTCCTTTAGCTTTTTTAAATAAGCTTCGTTATCCTTGTTGGGAACTTGAGGATCCCAGACGTTAGCGAGTTCCTTGGTCATGTATTGTGCGTATTTAAAGAAAATTCCTGCTCTAAGTGATGCTTCGTTTTTGCTGACCCCTAAGCTCTCAACAACGCGTTGGCCCGCACGAAGTGCACTATCAAAGACTTCACGAATAATTTCGCTTGCACCGGCTTTGTAGAGCTCAAATTCGTGATTACGATCTATTGCACGCGAAACAATGAATAAATCGGGCCGCTTACGTCTGGCATAAGAAACAATTTGGTTTATTTCCTGTTTGCGGTCAATTGCCACAACCAACACGGCGGCTTCATTTATACCGGCGGCTTCAAGTAACTCCGGTCGGCAGGGATTTCCTAGATAAGCTTTGTAGCCAAGAAGCCGTAATTGTTTTACGGTGTCAAAATTATTGTCTAAAATGACCGTATTGTAGCCAAAGGCGTTCACAAAGTCACTCACTGTTTCACCAAAGCGTCCAACACCCGCAATAATGACAGGTCCGACCTCAGGGTCTTCTCCGACAAATTGTTTGTCAGATATGCCTCGCTTTTTGGCAATGTAATCAAAAGCCATAAAGAGGGCAGGGGTTAGGGCCATCGTCATGGTTACAACAAGGGTTAAAATTTCCTTATTGGCATTATCAATCACTCCAGTTTGTAGCATAAAGACCAATAGAACCAAGCTAAACTCACCCGCTTGGGCCAGACCCAATACAAACAACCAGCGATTACGTCCAGCTAATTTGAAAACAAAAGTGAGGGCATAAAGGATCAGAATTTTGATTGCAATCACCCCAATCGTAAGAGCAAATACAATAAGAAAGTTTCGAAACAGGGTTAAGAAGTTAATTTCTGAACCAATGGTTATAAAAAACAATCCCAGTAGTAACCCTTTAAACGGGTCAATGTGTGATCGCATCTCGTGGCGAAACTCAGAGGTTGCCAAGACCACCCCAGCGAGGAAAGTTCCCAATGCGGGTGAGAACCCAACGAGAGTCATTAGGAGTGAGGCAAAAACCACTACGAATAAAGTAGCGGCCATAGATATTTCTGTTAATCCGGATGCTGTTATGTAATGAAAGAAAGGGCGAACGACAAAATAACCAAAAGCGATAATGACAGCAATAGAAGCAAGTGTTAAACCGGCACTTCCCCAAGGTGGTAGTTGCTCAATAAATGCTTTAGGGAGCTGTAATGCTTCCTGTTCGCTTGTTGCACTTAATTCCGCATGTCCAGCTATTGTTCCGATTTCAGCGGGGATGATCGTCCCTGTTGCCAGCAATGGGATAATAATTAGTATTGGAATAAAGGCGACATCCTGTGTCAATAGTACTGACAAAGAGTTTCGCCCACCTTCTGTTTGACTGAGACCTTTTTCGGTCAGTGTTTGTAAAACCATCGCTGTTGAGGAGAGGGCAAAAGCCAATCCCAAGGCCAGGCAAGTTCCCCAACTTAATCCAAGAAAACTAAATAAGAGTCCTAATCCGAGTGTTGATAAACCAATTTGCAGCCCTCCCAAGCCAACTAATTTATTCCGTAATTGCCATAGTTCCTTGGGTTCAATTTCTAAGCCTATGACAAAGAGGAGGAGGATGATACCAACCTCAGCGACACCCTCAAATTCTGAAGCTCCAATGCCAATCAGTCGATAAAATTGTCCAATGACGACTCCAGCGACAATGTAACCAAGAACAGAACCAAGGCCAACTCGTTTGGCTATTGGTACGGCAATGACCGAAGCTGAGAGATAAATTGTGGCCTGAAACAGAAAATTATCCATGGGACTCACGTTCCCATTTTACTGTGGAATTTGGTATTGATGAATAATTGTTTCATGACCATTATGATTTGTTAAATTTTATGACACACTATAGTCCTCAAAGGTACCAAAAAAGAACATTCAACTCACAGAGACTTTGGCAGATATTAACGAATAAAATTATCCAGACCAATATTAAGTGCCAAATACCAACAACAACTTATAAGTTTCAAATTGATGGCTCAAGGTAAAGCCATACGGGTCGTCGTAAAGAACAGTACTATCTAGAGATATTGATTCGCCTGTTAACTCCAAGTCTAAGTGATTAAAATTCAGAATATTTTGAAATGTCTCTCACATTCATGTCTTTACCATCAGTGGCTGATTTGGAGAGCGGAGAAAATGAGTCGGACACTGACTTTTATTAAGGAATTCATAATTTATTCTGGGTCGCAGCCAAGTTGTTAAGGTTCGTTTTACTGAATTCGTACAATGACCCGATTTAAACATAACATAATGCAATAAATTAGGAGAATTCGACAAATAAATCAAAGTAAACTTCCACTTACATATGAAAAACAGGTTTGATATCGTTCTCTCAAATGAGTTTGTGCCTGATAATTGCAAATGGATTTGTTCAAAAGGTTGAAATTGAAGATGCTGAAAATATATGGACATTTACAAAAGTAAAATTCATCTTGGTGTTGGTGGCTCCCGTAAGGGAAATCCTGTCGCCCGAAGTCATTCAGGAAAGGACAACACCCTTCAAATGGAAGGATAACAGCCGTGTCAAAACGAACAGCTGCCAAGTACAAAATAGATCGCCGAATGGGCGAGAATATATGGGGACGGCCCAAATCTCCCTTCAACAAACGCAATTACGGCCCTGGCCAACACGGTCAAAGGCGAAAGGGAAAATTATCGGATTTTGGCATTCAATTACGATCCAAGCAAAAATTAAAAGGGTATTACGGAGACCTGACCGAGAAACAGTTCCGCCGTACTTTCAGTGAAGCAGAAAGATTAAAAGGAGATACGGGAGAAAACCTTATTGGTCTTTTAGAAAGAAGACTTGATGCCGTCGTCTATCGCGCCAAGTTTGCAATTACAATGTTTGCATCACGCCAATTCATCAATCATGGCCATATTCTTGTGAACGGTAAAAGAGTCAATATCCCCTCTTATCGACTTAAGGAAGAAGATGTTGTTGAAATCAGAAACAAATCAAAACAACTGTTGGTCGTTGACGATGCAATCAACAATAACGAAAGGGACGCACCAGACTTCTTAGAAGTTGATTACGAAAATCTTACAGCGAAGTTTGTTCGTGTGCCTAAGCTTGATGAAGTTCCTTATCCCACCCGAATGGAGCCTAATTTAGTGGTGGAATACTACTCTAAGAATTAGACGAACTAAGAGAGGTAATATCTTCTTCTTAGATCACACTCCCAATTGTATTATGCCTTTATCAGTGTGGTAATGATAGAGGTGTGATGTAATGCGATGACAAAAAGGTTCTTTGAGTGTTGCAGAGACAATAAGTATGCTTACGCGATAAGAATTCTCATTTTCCGATTGGATTTGTTTTGAAGAAAGTCGCCCTTTCTGAGGCTAATCAATTTCCTTTTTGGCGGCGACCAATCTTTCTTCTTTTTCTAATGGCTGCTGCCTTACCCCTTTCGTTTTCTACATGGTCAGCGCTTCTCAATAATTTTGTAGTTGATGTTGCGGCATTTGATGGTGTTAAGATTGGGTGGCTGCATACCGTTAGAGAAATCCCTGGTTTTCTCGCAATCGGCGTCATTTTGATCATAATTTTTGTACGCGAGCAGTTACTTGCGCTTTTATCGCTTGTGACATTATCTGCCGCTACTGCTGTCGTTGCTTGGTTTCCGACCTATCAAGGTATTCTGATAACCACGATTATCAGTTCTGTAGGGTTTCATTATTTTGAAACCATTAACACGTCACTCCAGTTGCAATGGCTTGATAAGCGAAAAGCGCCGCAGATGATTGGTTGGATTTTGGCGATTGGGTCAGGAGCCTCTCTCGCTGCTTATTTGTTTGTTATTTTTGGTTGGCGCTTGATGGGCTGGTCTTACGACAGTCTTTACGTGGCGGCGGGTGGCGCAACACTTATTGTTACCCTTTACTGTATTATCGCCTTTCCGCAATTCGAATCACCGAATCCGCAAAATAAAAAAATGGTTCTTCGGGCACGATATTGGCTTTACTACTGTCTGCAATTCATGTCCGGTGCTCGGCGACAAATTTTTGTAGTCTTTGCAGCATTTATGATGGTTGAAAGATTCGGGTTTGAGGTTCACGAAGTGACAGCAATTTTTATTATCAACTTTGTCATGAATATCGTGTGTGCACCCATAATGGGTAAAGCAGTTGAGGTGTTTGGGGAACGCAATGCCCTGATTTTTGAGTATGTCGGTCTCACGATGGTATTTTTAGCATATGGCGGGATTTATTTTTTTGGCTGGGGCGCTATCCTAGCCGTCTGCTTATATATCCTTGACCATTTATTTTTTGCTTTGGCTTTTGCTCTTAAGACATATTTCCAAAAAATTTGTGATCCAAGTGATATTGCTCCGACTGCGGCAGTTTCCTTCACAATCAATCATATCGCCGCGGTGTTTCTACCGGCCTTATTAGGATACTTATGGATTGTATCGCCTGCTGCGGTGTTTTGTCTAGCCGCTGCGATGGCACTTGCCTCATTAGGTCTTTCACTTATGATTCCACGCCGTCCTTTTCCGGGTAATGAAACTATTTTTTCTAAAGCAGTCACATAGCTGTGAAACAATTGAGAATATTCAGGTGTCGGCTAAACTAGGAAAGAGAGAGGCTTTTGCTGAACTACAACACTTTTAGATGTCGTATATAATTGTACAAGAACTCACCCTACAAAAGGAGATAATTCATGTTTGGGCTATTTAAAACTAACAATCTACCGAATTCACTTCAATCTTTACCAGGTCGAAATAGTGAAATTCCTACAGCAGAAAAGCACTTTGTTAATGGTAGACCCTTGAAGGGCCCATTTCCTAATGAATGTGAACATATAATTCTTGGAATGGGATGTTTCTGGGGTGTTGAACGACTTTTCTGGGGCTTAGAAGGAGTATGGGTAACGTCAGTAGGGTATGCCGCCGGGATGGTCCCCAATCCAACGTACCAAGAAGTGTGCACAGGGCAAACGGGGCATAATGAAGTGGTTCGAGTCACTTTTGACCCTTCAATTATTGCTTTCAGCACTTTACTGAAAGTATTTTGGGAAAATCATGACCCAACCCAAGGTATGCGACAGGGAAATGATATTGGGACTCAATACCGTTCGGGGATTTATGTTTTGAGTCCTGAGCAAAAGAAAATTGCTGAGATTTCAAAAAGTGAGTATGAAGCGGCTTTGGCTGCTAATCGGTTGGGACCAATTACAACAGAGATTTTGGTTGCTCCGCCATATTATTTTGCTGAAGAGTATCATCAGCAGTATCTTGCCAAAAACGTGAATGGGTACTGTGGGCTGAGAGGAACCGGAGTAAATTGTCCTACCAATTAGGCTCATCAAATGTCACATGGTTATAGATGCCATACGGCCTTTGTTCTGGTCACTAGTGAGGACAAAGCTCGTCGACTGTCGCACGCATTGGAGGCGATGCATCCAAAGCCAATCGGGGTGGCAACAATTGTGATTGAGGCTCCAACTCAATTATGGGAAGTCGGTGCCTATTTTGACCAAACTCCCAATGATGTTGAACTGCAACTAATTTCAGCGGCATTTGAAATCAACGAATTTCAATTATCTGAACTTCCACCAACTGATTGGGTTGCCAAGGTCAATCGTGACCTGACTCCGGTCAAAGCAGGTCAGTTTTGGATTTATTTTTCGCACAATAAGCAAACCAAACCCACTGGATTGAGGGACATAAAAATTGCTTCTTCTATGGCTTTCGGGACGGGTCACCATGGTTCGACACAAGGGTGTTTAGTCATGTTTGACAAAATCCAATCCCAGCAAAGGAGGATAAAAAAAGTTGCCGATGTTGGCTGCGGCTCTGGTGTCTTGTCAATTGCAGCTTGTCAATTATGGCAAGCTCAGATTGTTGCTACCGATATTGATGAAGTGGCCGTTGAAGTCACCTCGGAGAATATCATGGCGAATCAGCTTGATAAGAAAATTAACACGGGCTCGGCTAATGGACTAACCCATCAACTCCATACAAGTTTAGCTCCGTTTGACTTGATCATTGCCAACATATTACTGAAGCCACTCGTTGAACTTGCTTCAGAAATTAAAGACAAGATTCACAAGGAGGGGAGTATCATTCTATCGGGTATAATGACAAATCAGGAGAGCGAACTTCGTAAAGCCTATCAATCGGTTGGGTTTAATCTCTACAACAAAGTAGTAATTGATGAGTGGGTCACATTACAACTTGGGCTATCGGATACCCGACCTAATCCTTCAACCGATTAAGCGCATTGCTCCACAATCTGCTCTTGTTCACCGAGCCCTTCAATTCCCAGCCGCATAGTCTGTCCAGGTTTAAGATAAATTTGGGGTTTTTGCCCTAAACCCACTCCAGGAGGTGTGCCGGTTGGAATAACATCTCCGGGTTGTAAGGACATAAATTGGGAAATATAACTCACAAGTGTGGGCACATTGAAGATCATCGTTTTTGTTGACCCATCTTGGAATCGCTTACCATCCACTTCTAGCCACATTTTTAATTGTTGTGGGTCAATGATCTCGTCTTTTGTAACAAGCCAAGGGCCAATAGGGGCAAAAGTGTCACAACTTTTTCCTTTAATCCATTGTCCACCTTTTTCGATTTGGAATTCTCTTTCCGAAATGTCATTCACGATACAGTAACCTGCCACATGTTCCAGAGCATTGGCTTCTTCAACATAGCTGGCCTCTTTGCCAATCACCACACCTAACTCAACTTCCCAATCAGTTTTAGTAGAGCCACGAGGAATGACGACTGTGTCGTAGGGTCCAATTATCGCTGAAGTTGCTTTACCAAATAGAATGGGTTCATTGGGGATGGGATTGCCAGTTTCTTCGGCGTGGTCCGAGTAATTTAAGCCCACACAGATAAGCTTGCCAATATTCCCTACACATGGGCCAATACGAGTATCAGGTGGAATGATATTGAGTAAACTCAGATTAAGGTTGCTGGCCCATGACATATCACTCAAGGTGCTGCCATTAATATCTGGGATAACCGGTGATAAATCGCGATAATTGCCATTAATATCAACAACTGCTGGCTTTTCTTGTCCAGGTAATCCAAGTCTTGCAAGTTTCATTATAATTTCTCCTGATTTATTGAAGGGGCGGACTGCTTTTCTTGATTGTAGGTCAGATCATTATACCGCCATCGACCAAATGAAACTGGCCGGTGATATAAGACGCGCGGTCTGAGAGCAGAAATATGGCTAATCCAGCTATTTCACTAGGTGATGCGAGTCGTTTCATTGGCTGTCGGAGCTCAAAATACTCTCGTGCTTTTTCATAGCTTCCCATAGTTCCCCCAAGTTCCTCACAACGGGCTCGCCAAGAAGGCGTGTCAACGGTACCAGGGCAGATGACATTGCACCGAATATTGTCTTCAAGAAAATCTCTTGCAATTGATTTTGTCATACCCAAAATTGCGGCTTTAGTTGTTCCATACGCGAATCGGTCAGGGAGTCCCTTCAGCGAGGAAACAACTGATGCAATTGAAATGATTGACCCACCACCATTGGCAATCATCTTGGGAACAGATGCCTGCATAACATTAAACATAGAGTCCACATTGATGGTAAACGATTTACGCCATTCTTCTCGAGTGCAATTTAATAAGTTGCCATGATGAACGTAACCGGCGACATTGGCAATGCAATCAAAAGGTTCGGAGGTGTTAATCAAATGACTTACAGCGTCGTGGTCAGTCACATCCAAAAACTGAGTTGAAATGTGGTCACCTTGGATTTGAGACAGATTTGTTTCATCAATGTCAGTTGCCATGACGACGGCTCCATTGGCGTCAGCTTCTTCAGCAATCGCCTTTCCTATTCCTGCCGCGGCGGCAGTAACAAGAACTCTTTTTCCTTTAAGTAATTGAGTCATAATTGGTTGAGTATTGTGATTGGTTAATTGTGAAATTCGTTTCCTTCCAAGCATTATTGCCGTTTGAAGTATAGAACAAAATACAACTCTAATCCATCAGATTTTCCCTCTTAGAAGTTCTTCAAAAGATTTTTCTAGTCACCAATTCAAATAAACTGTATCAACATTAAAAGCCATAATGGATTTCTGCTTAGACTACAAATATCACTAGGCTTGACCTTTAACAGTAAGCTTTTAATTTTCATTATCAGAACTATAGTTGGCGGGGAGCCGAAATCATAGATGCTCCAATATGTTTGCCCGTTTTCAAACGGTACCCTTTTGTCGCCAACTGCTCTTGGAACATTCCTACCGACTCAACCAAACGTCCTGATTGGCTGAGTTGATTACGATACTTCCACAAGGTCTTCAGTCTTAGAACTTGGTTGCCGCTTTGAAGGCCCACAAACTGCTTGAATGAGTATTGGTTCAACAGCATGAATTGAAGCTGACCATCGCTCAATCCATTCAACACACCTAATAGTATTGACCGGAAGTTAATTTGGTTATCCCAAGGAAGCTGGCAATCAATACTGGTGCGAGGAGGACCAAAAACATCTTCTAGGGTCGGGGTAAACAAATCCCAGTTCACTATATCCTTCATGCCTTGAAGTTTGTTAAATTCGCTCAGTTCCCGTTTGAGTTCATCATCACTGGGCGTGTCAATTTGATAGATCTAAGTTTGAATAAATATAATTTATGATTAATCCGTGTTCATCATATCACAATCAATAATCCCAAAGCCAAGGGAATTAAATAGATGTTTACCCACAATGAGTTACTTTTGTATAACTACAAACATGTGAAAGCTCAGCATCAATCAGGAATAAATTAAATCACGCAATGGCGGAACAGAAAATCCAATGTTATCCGTAATGGTTTTGTGAATACGATATTCTTGCCCTCCCTCGCATGGTGAGGGTCATTCCATAGCTGCCAATGTGTAGCGGTCTTGCTCAACCCAAAATAGATTGTTTTCAAGTCAAGGGAAATTGCTGAATGAAAGTCTAAATTGGGGTTAAATGTTAAGTCTGGGTAGGTAGACTATTTGAAACCAGAAAAATTTTGGAGGTTTAAACCTTTACCAGCATCCACGAGCCCCAATTCATACTGTTTTGCCAATGCTCCAACTGGTTTGAGGGTTGAAACTAACTCAGTTGAATGAACTAACATGGGTCATATGTGCAATATACTTCCTTTGACACAGCGAGATTCGTATCAGTGTCCAGTCAGTAGCCTCATAATGTTTTGCGGCATTTTGTGATGTCATCAGTTCACTCAAAGTGTGCTTGGGATAATGAATTTTATGCCATTTCAAGTAACCTAAAAATTGCGCCGCAAAGATATGACCAAATTTCCAATACGCACTAATTAATTCATGCGTATCAGAAAAGTCGGATATTGTCAAACAGACACTCGCTAATTGGTAAAGAGAAACATGGTCTGATGGTTCCCGATTTTCAGTTATTGAGAACAGGAATAATCTGACAATCATCCCCCGATACAGATTGGA
>MPNP01000273.1 GCA_002239085.1 Rhodobacteraceae bacterium bin131
AGTAAGTTTAATTATCATAGGAAAAGACGATGAAAAAACTCATAATTTCAGCACTACTGATTGTGTTTGGTAGTGTGTATGCTCTCGCTCAGGACACTGAGATGGCCATGGAAGCGGCGCCCTCGGTGGCGTTGAGTGGTTCCGCCAAGATGGCTCTCAAACAAGTCAGTGGTGGGGAACTGTCGACGGTTGGTGAATATGACGTGAAGTTTGCGTCTTCGGGTGTCACCGATGGTGGTCTGACATTTGGAGCTTCTATTACACTGGATGGTCGTGTAGACAATAGCATAGCCGGTGATGGTTTTGCGGCCTATATTGGTGGTGCGGATGGCAGTTGGAAGCTGCAGTTTGGCGACAATGATGAGGGAATTGCGACAGTCGGTGGCTTTGGAGTGGCTGACCCTGATGATGGTGCCTTTGGGACAAAAGAGATGTTCCATGACACGGCGGCAGTACCTGGTACGGAAGTAACCATTACAGAAGCTGTAGAGGCTATGCCAGGGCAATTAGCTGGTGGAATGATTATGGTTGCTGATGACCTTACTTTGTCCAAAGTTGCCGAAGCTAGCTTAGATGACGCAGATGATAGGGTTATAGCTGATAGTAAGGAGGGAGACGGTAATGTACTTACTGTCCGAACTGGAGTTGATGATGCAACTGTAACATTTTTAGCAGCTGAAGTTGAGCAAGTGAATGACTTGGACAGTCGAATGTTTTATTTTAAAGTAGTTGATGATGCTGAAGATATTGCGGATGAAAGACAAGAATATGCAGGAATGCGCATCTATCGCCATAATACTAATCTAGCTGCAGCAAATAATACTGCTGAGGATGCTGAGACTCCAGATGCTGAAGTTACTCCTGCCGACAAAAAATTTACTTTAGATGTTAAGGAGTCTGATGGGTATATGGGGCCGACGGATGCTGAAACTGAAATCAGAGGTGGTTCAGATGCGATGACCTCGCTGGTAACGGAACCATCTAGTCTCAAGGTGATGGCCCTTTCCGGTTCGGTGGCGTCAGTCAGCTACGCACTCACCGCCGGTACAGGAGATGCACAAGGTTGGTCCTTTGGAACTAAATATGATGCTGGGGTCGTCACTGTTGGACTAGGTATGAACAGCAATAGTGTGCTCTCCGCAAGTGTGGGCGGTTCCGTGACCAACATCGGTTATGAGTTCATCTATGTCCGCCAGTCAGGTATGACACGTGAGGCTCCTGATGAGGGTGAAGGTGACATGGGTATTGTCGGTGTGAACAATTGGAATGCGTATGGCTTGAAGGTGAGTTCTGACCTGGGTAGCGATTCTGATGTTGCCGTGAAATACTCCAAGTTGACGGACAAAAATGGCAACGATACTGGAGCCATGAATGCGACCCAGATTGAGGTTGATTTTAACTATGGCCTTGGTGGAGGTGCGAGCTTCTTTATGGAGTATGACCGCGTGAGTGAGACCATGGGCACGATGCCGGATGAATCATCGAATACGATTCAAGCTGGAATCAAGATGAGTTTCTAACTCAATCGTAATAGTCTAGTGTGAGAGGGGGAACTACGGTTCCCCCTTTTGTGTTACCGAGAACTGAAACTATTTTGATTATTGAGCGACAATCAAGTTGATAAGATGATACTCAGGTGAAAATTACCTGCAGTTAATGGAGTGCATTGTCCGAATTGAGCTGGGTGTAATCGAAAAGGTCTTATTAAATTACTGATTCAATCGGAAATAATGTGTGATACTTTTCAATAAAACTAATCTTTCCTCAAGATAGGAAAGCAAATTTCTTAAAGCTCATTTCGTCGGCCAACAAATGAGGATTTTTACGAATTTTCTCCAATCTAATCCATTCAAATGGCTACCAAATCATAAGGCCTAACAACTCGTGATTAAGGCAAATCAACGCGAGTTAAGGCAACCTTATCCTCTGGTCAGCGATTTTGAGGACAAGGAAATCAATTATTTCAAGTAACTCTAGATAGAATCTCCCAGCGACCTCTTGAAGGTAATGATACATTTCCACAAAGAACTCAATCGCAACTCTAATGTTGCCAAAAGATCTGTACTCGCCCCCTCCTCAAATGATATACGAAATCACGTCAGACTCAACCTACTAACAAGCCATGAGCTGGAAGTAGTTCCCGGAGGACATAAGTACGGTAAGTGGCAGCGGCCTGATAAAACCGAAATGCCGGCATTTTATAAACCTCGCTGGACTCCGCATGGTCACTCAATTCGTCAAGGCTCTGCTTCCATGCCTCCCCTTGATAAGGAAGTATCTCTTCAGGGTTATAAAATAGAATACCCTCTTCGGCAGCAGACCTCCATTTTGCGCTGCGTTTTTCCCGATTGGTTTCCTGAAATTCGAGAATTTCTTTGACTTTATCTCGAATTCTTT
>MPNP01000274.1 GCA_002239085.1 Rhodobacteraceae bacterium bin131
TAATCGTTGTTTTGACTATGATTAAATCATCAAAACGAGCTGGTGAAACGAAATCCGCAGAAATTTTTCTGACTACAAAGACAAGGCCATCAACTTCTCTGAGTTTTTTTTGATCTATCCCAAGGTCGCGCAATAGTTCGGTACGGCCTCGCTCAATATATTTGAAGTAGTTCCCATAATACACAATCCCTGCTAGGTCAACATCTTCGTAGTAAACTCTCAAGGGAAGTTTGTGTTCCATTTTTGTTAGATATCAAGGCCTTGCAATGATTGATTGAGGGGTGGTTTCTTATTGAGGTGAGTCCAAGCAAGAGGAGCAAGCACCCGTCCCCTTGGTGTTCTTTGAATATATCCTCTTTGGAGTAGAAAGGGCTCTACGACATCCTCAATTGAGTCCCTTGCTTCGGACATTGCTGCGGCTATGGTTTCTATTCCAACTGGACCACCCTTATAAAAATCGGCAATGATGTTGAGGTATTTTCGGTCGGCGGAATCAAGCCCTGCCAAATCAACACCCATTCTCTCCAAAGCATCTTCTGCAAGACTTTTTGTAACGGTCCCATCACCTTCCACAATTGCAAAATCTACGACTCGAGTTAAAAGCCTGTTGGCTACTCTAGGAGTCCCTCTGGCTCTTTTAGCAATCGCCATTGACCCACCTGGGTCAATTTTTATTTTCATCAATCCTGCCGAGCGCTTTACAATCAAGTCCAATTGTTCCGTTGAATAAAAATCAAGCCGAAAATCAATTCCAAAGCGATCTCTTAATGGTGTTGTCAGTAGGCCTAGTCGAGTGGTTGCACCGACAAGTGTAAAGGGTCTAAGTTCAATTCTTACAGTTCGTGCGGCCGGCCCGGAGCCAACCACAAGATCAAGTGAAAAATCTTCCATTGCTGGGTACAATATTTCTTCGACTATTGGGGGCATGCGATGAATCTCATCAATAAATAGAACGTCCCTACTCTTGAGGTTTGTTAAGATAGCTGCGAGGTCACCGGCCTTCGCAATAACCGGCCCCGAAGTCATATGAAACTCAACGTCCATTTCTTTTGATACAATTTGCGATAAGGTTGTTTTCCCTAGCCCTGGTGGTCCGTAAAAAAGGGTATGATCAATTGGTTGGGATCTTTTTTTAGCACTTTTTATGAAGATGCTTAAATTTTCTCTGAGTTTATCGTGACCAATGAAGTCTTTGAGTAATTTGGGGCGGAGAGCATGATCGTAATCCTCGGGATTCTGCTCAGGATTGGTTGAAGGGTTATCAGCCATCAATTGGTCGCAAGTATTTGCAACGACTCTTTTAGAACTTCTTCCACCGATTTGTCCGCGTCAGTTCTAAGGGATGTTGCGATGGCCATAGCCGCTTCACTTTGAGAATAGCCAAGGTTAAGGAGGGCCGAGAGAGCTTCTGCTCGAACCGCTTGATTTCCTGTTTCTTTCGCTTGAACCTTGTTTTGTCGTTTTTTTGGTAATTGAGTTTCAGCCGCCTCAACGGCATCAGCTTCACCGGTAAGTTTAACTAATTTTCCAATTTTACTTTTGAGTTCAAATACGATCCTTTGGGCAGACTTGGGACCAACAAAAGGCGCAGCTTTTAGGGCTTGATGATCTTCTAGTGAGATCGCTTGAACCGTTCCCTGAATACCAACAAAACCCACAATTGACAGAGCTGCTTTAGCACCAATACCCTGAACGCTAAGTAATTCTTTGTATAATGCCTTTTCTGATGGGCTGATAAAACCGACGAGTTGCATTAAGTCTTCGCGGACCATCAAATCGGTGTAAATCGTGACCACCTCTCCATCATTTAAAAGTTTTGAAGTTGTACTCGGGTGGCAGTGAATTTCGTAGAAAACTCCATTAACATCGATCATGACCAATTCATCTGTTACGCTTTCAAGAATTCCTGTAATCTTACCAATCATCGTGACATTCCCGACTCGTAATTAATTCGAACTTAATGATTGGATACGTGAACATAGGGAATGAGTCAAGGCTATTGCTAAAGCATCTGTACAATCGTGACCGTGATCTTGAAAATTTTTGAGTTGCATCTTGAGCATATAGTTCACTTGATCTTTGGTCGCATGCCCCTTGCCAACTATCGCTTGTTTAATACTATTTGGCGCATACTCACTGACTTCTAGTCCGGCTTGTACCGGAGCAAGTAATGCCATTGCTCTCGCATGGACCAACTTGATTGAGTTGGCCCGGTCGATGTTAACGAAAATTTTTTCTACGGCGGCCATCTTTGGGTGATATTCTTCAATAGTTTTTACTAATTCCGTATGAATGATTAGTAAACGAGTCGCCAATGGTCCAGGTGATGTCTTAACAGTTCCACTCGCCAAATAGGTGAAACTATTTCCTTGTCTCTCAATCACTCCCCAACCGGT
>MPNP01000275.1 GCA_002239085.1 Rhodobacteraceae bacterium bin131
AGTATTATTGAAGGAAGTGGCTTGGACTTGAGAAGGTTGTTCAGAGGTTTATTGTCACCAATTAATTCTTTTTGACCAATAATATCTTCAAGTTTATTGGGCCGTAATCTGTCCGCCAGTGGACGAATAGAATCATCCACCGAATTTTCAATAGTTTCTGAACCAAATAAGTTTTTCATGACCTGATAAAGCAGTTAATCCAATTTAGGTTACTTTAATTTAATGCAGAGTAGTATGTAATTTTATTCTTGTTTTTTCTTCTCACTTTATTCCAAAAAATACGATTGCCGTAAGGAGAATCGCTTAAATTGGGATAGGGGCATACACCGCAACCTGCAAAGCCATGGTCAGTTCTAAATTTTGGGAATTATATACCAAAGTTTTATTTTACAGAAAAGTGCCATAAATATTTAACCGCCAGCTAATGGAAGGAGAATTAAATGGCACAAAAGGCACCAGTCAAACATCAACGACAGGGTATAAACATGCTCGAGTTGATGCAAATGTTCCCGAATGAAACCACCGCCCGGCAATTGGTTGAGAAAATTGCCTGGCCCAAAGGCTCGGTTTGTCCATATTGTCAATCGACCAATGTCCAGACCAACATCGGAAATAAAACCATGACCCATCGCCGTCGGTCGTGTTCAAACAAACCCAGGTTCAGTTTGAAATCGTGTACTGTCATACAATCATCCAAACTGTATTACCAAACATGGGCTATAGCCATTTACATGGTTACCACCAACATCAAGGGTGTATCGAGCATGAAACTCAACCGGGATTTAACAATCACCCAGAATTCCGCATGACATCTCGCCCATCGTCTGCGCAAGGCGTATGAAACTGGCACTATCCTCTTTGAGGGTCCAGTTGAAGTTGATGAAACCTATATTAATCGGTAAGGAAGCCAACAAGCATGAGGGCACGTCTATTTATTCCAAATTAGAAAATACCTTAATGGAAATTTGTTGGTCTGAGTAGTGCCATTGTAGAGAATAGGTGTGTGATTAGGCCAGGGAAACGATGGAAAAGGGTCTATTTTTACCTTTTTGGGGAAGATTATTGAATGAGTGTGACCCAAAGGAGAAGAAATTATTCAGAATAATCATGATTTTTCAAAGGTAAAAACAAGTGAATCCTGATTTTTGGATTTTTAGAGGTGCCCATGAGGCAAAGAAACTCAACGCTGGCCGTGGTGCCGTTGGCAAAACCGCAGTAGTTGGCATGAAGGACCGCACGACCGATGAGGTTAAGGCAGAGGTGGTAGAAAATACGAAGCAACCAACCTTGCAAGGTTTTGTAAAGGGTAATGCTGCCGATGGTGCTGAAATTTATACCGATGAGAACAGAGCCTATGAAGGGCTGGACAACCATTTGAGCAACTATGCTCATTGAAATTGCTGGTTGCAGTACCCCATGACCTTGGCGATTAAAGTCACAACTACCGAGCAACAGAAAAGAAAGAGAATGAAACTGCCTCCGTCTAGACCAGAGGTAAAGGTCAAACCAAACTCTTATCAGCCTAGCAAGGATGAATTGGCCGAAGAGATTCAAATCCCGATAACACTTGAGGAATTGGTCAAAATGGCCTTTGCCCAGGGCAAGGTGGAGGATGAGAGAGGGGCATGACCCCAACTGAATCCTTTAAAGATTTGATAACTACTCAGGTAGTATCAGTGACAGATTAGTATGCCACATCGGCTGAACAAGGATCTTGCGAAGGACTGGTCTGTTAAGTATCGGGAGCAGGTGCTTCAGAAGCAAACTGTACCATCAGTTCACTAGGATTGGTTCCCAAGACATCCAGTGCGTTCAACTGGCGTTTGCGAGCGGTCTCTAACACACTGCGGAGAACGGCAAAGTCGCGTGCACCGTCTTTGGTTCGAAAGCTCCCCGAGATCTTCTGCTTGATTTTCAAAGGGCGTATATCGCGCTCAGCCAGATTGTTGGTGGCGGGGACCAGCGGGTGATGCAGACACCGCAGCGTGTCATCACGATAATGAAAGAAGCGGAGAGCCAAGTTATGACCCGGGCGCCGGCGCAAAGGACCATTGCAATAATTCATGAACTCATGTTGATAACCGGCACTGTCCATCCGCACTAAGACCGACGTGATACTCGCCGGCAACATCGCCAGGATCTCAACCAGGAAACGCAGAATGTCCTGACTCGCCGGAACATTGCCGTCACGCATCTCAGTATGAAGGATCAGACCCCATTCAGGACTCAAACCCATCATGGGTTGAAAACCCTTCTCATAGGGGACCTGACCCGTTGCCGCACGATAGGTGGGGAGACACTCTTTCTGACCCGAGGGGATAATGGTCGCATCAATATCGATGGTCAGATGCGTCA
>MPNP01000276.1 GCA_002239085.1 Rhodobacteraceae bacterium bin131
ACTGCATATTTATGAAAACGCTTTAATTTTGTTTCGTCAGCACCTTTATCGATTAAACGTCTTTTGATCGCAGTAAGCATTGCCACCAATATGGTTCCACTCCCACAAGCGGGGTCAAAGGTTAATAATTGATCCCAGTTCTCTTCATCAAGCCAGTCAAACTCTTTAGGGATACCTGATTGTAAAGCTGCTTCAGCTAACATTGCAGCTGCAAGCGGCTGAGTAAAGAATGCTCCATCCGACTTTTGATTACCCATAACCTTATTAAACAGTTCTCCTGCATGGTCCATACCCAGATTGGCGTAGTCATCTGCGATTTTAAGCGACTCTTTCGCGATCCAATGCAGTGCGTCAGAGACTCCTTCCAGCTTCTGAAATGCAACTTCCTGTAAAAGATCGGTAGCTGTTTTAAAAATTGGTTTATAATCTTTGGTCAGCACTTCTGTCCAGGCCCTCATCAATGGTCGGGCTGGAACGACATCATTAATGATATCTTCTACTTTTGGCATTTTGGATAATTCTTTGATATTTGACTTCTCCAACCTTGCTTGCATAATTACTGCATTTGTCCAAATTATGGCCGCAACGGTGCATGCATCTGCAGTATTCGTATTATTTGATGTTTCAGCTACACTTTGCATATCTAGATACGGTGCCAAGACATCCTCAAGACCTTCTTCCCGTAACTTTCGTGCGGCAATTTTCACTATGGTTTGCAGAAGGTTAACATCTCGAATAGCACCACTTAGTATTCCTGATTTTTCCAATAGATTGAAATGGATACCAGATTGAATTAACTGTTCACCGCCAATTTTTACGAGGAGTTGACCATAGCTGTCCCTTCCATGCGGACGTGGTTTTACCTTTATTAAAGTTCGCTTCTTTTTCTTTTCGTCTTTTTTTAAATATTCTTTAACCTCCCTAACTACTTCCTTTTGGTTCCATTTCGTGTCTGCAGTATGATCAGGAAGGGGTATTTTATGGCTAAAGTCCCTCGTATAGACCGAACCTTCCTTATCAACCCTGACAGCAGTCAATGAACGAGGTGGGTCATCAGGAATCTTTTCTAAATCATCATATTCTACGAATTTATTTGTATTTTGCTTTATCCGTTCAAGGACGGAACTTTTATCATTTTCACTCAAAGGTGCAACTACACTTTCAATTGAAGATAAGTTGGTTCTCAACATGAATACTTTTTCTTGTTTATACGGCTCCTTGTAAACAACTAAACGATCATAATTTTGATTTTGTACTGGGGGTGGGGGAATGTAGCAAGAAAATAAGTCTTTGAGTTTATCCTCTATCCGACCGTCATGTGCTCTCAGTGCAAGCAATATTTGCCCAAGTTCTTCCCAGCCCTCATTAGGGTTGGAATTACTTAGGAAAATTTCAGCGTCCCGCCCAGGTGGAATAAATACGGGTACGAGAATATAACCGAAATTTTTATGCTTGGATTTTCGCATCGCACGACCAACAGCTTGGATAACGTCAACGGGGCTTCTTCTGGGAGCAAGAAACGCCACTGCACTTAGATCAGGAGAGTCAGTCCCCTCCCCAAATATCCCTACATTGGAAATACAATAGGGCGAGGAATTCTGAGCCCCAGCTAGCTTGCGTAAATGCTTATTCCTTGTCGTGATTGAGTGAGATGCGTCGACATGTTCAACCAAGAATTCATTTGGATTTTTATCTACCCCAAGACGCTTGAAATAGGTCTTCAGCCATTTTTGTACTGATTCTGAATTAATTGCTTTTGCTATTTCCTTGCTAAACTTAACTCTGTTCACAAATGCTATGACTGATCTAACGCTGTCACTTTCGTTATTTGAATGTGCTCCAGCGAGAAAAGCTGCAAGCATTAAAACCCTCATCGCAAGATCTTTGGTCCAGCGAAACCCACCTTTCTCTTTGGATTCTGAATTTAGCTCATCAGCTAATTGTTGTCCCGCGTGTATATCTTCATCACCCATACCCCATCCAATAATGCGGTAGTCAGACAACAAATCTTTTTCAACCGCGTCTTTGTAACTGAGGCGATACATCTCGTATCCAAACGTGTCTACATCGTCCATAGACTTGATGTCCCAATCGGCATCATCTTCAGGTAACATTGAATGTTTGGTATTTGCGAATTGAAAAATGCGCGGGGTGGCGGTTTGATAAAGGCGATATTTGGCTGGAAAAGCTTCTGAATCATGGCATAAAGTAAAGTTACGGAATTCTTCATTATCTTTCTTTATGCGCCGAAACCCTGCAGTTCGATGGGCTTCATCGCAAACAAGAAGCTTGGCTTGGCTGTTAGTTTCTCTTAAACCAGATGCCGTAT
>MPNP01000277.1 GCA_002239085.1 Rhodobacteraceae bacterium bin131
CCAGTATCGGCTAAGGTGCCATCTAGGTCAAAAATTATTGACTTCCTGTTATTCGTCAAATCGGTAACTTTCCAATTTTTAATCAATATTGATCTGATTGTTTGTACTTATTTGAGTATAAATAAATCTATGACTGTGGAGTTAATATTAGAATCCACAATTTTCTTTCCGATTTTTATATCCACCTGTATCCACTTAAAAAGTTAAATTATCTTTCTTCCTGAGGTCAACATTCATTTCATTTAAATTCTCAATATATCAAAAACCAACCTTTGGTCAACATTCGTAACTTTCAAACGGAAATTATAGAGTGAAGGGGATGAATTTCCTTCACTTATAGTTTTACGGGTCACAGGAGTGGTCAATGCCAATGCTCCTCATCGTGCAGCGACCCCATTCCAGAAGCCAAAATATTGCACGCTGCTTCCACTTTATGACACGCATGACAGGTCTGATTCGTATTCGCCGGATGAACCGCTATCACCTCCCGACTCTTAGACCCCAGCATCTGAACCAATTGATGTCAGCCTGTATTCAGTATCGCCTGGTTCAAACCATGCTTAGTCACCAAATACCTACCCAGTTCCGCAACCGTTCCCTTGGCGAACGCAGTCATACCTATGGCATTCAGTTTCTCAACTACCACCATACTGGTCATCTTGATCACCGTGAGCCGTACGATGATGCCAGTTATTGCGCCAGTTAACTTGTTTGTGCATCAATCGGAGATGCCGTTTGCGTAGTTATTGATGACGGCTTGAGCCTTTCTTCTTGCGCGACATGGCACGGTGATTCCATTTGACTTTGATGTCCAGTATTGCATCCTTGGGTTGCTCTAAGAGACGTGTTGTATTGGTGCTGAGAGCCGCCGCGACTTGGCCGACATTCATGTCAATACCTGCGACGACACCATTTGCCACTAGCTCTTCATGTACAACCTTGTTGCCGACCGTTGCATACCAGCAGTCGGCCGTTGTCTTGCGGATAACCACACGAACCGGTTGACCCTCCAGATAGGGGGGCTTCCTTTCCGCTGCAGACGATACCATCCCATACGGGGAATACAGAGCTTATTCTCCTGGATCTTGACCTTATCCGGTATGGTGAAGGACGGTATGACTTTTCCCTTTTCTTGAAACGGGGAGACCCGCCTCCCTTGAAATCCTCCCGCCACACTTCTGACTGATATTTCCGGGCCGAACGGGTCATACCGAAGTGATAATCGGCCAACCACGGAGCGTCCTTCCTTAATTGCGACAATCGTTGATAGAGAGAAAAGGCTGAAACCAACGGGAGTGCTTCCCCCGTCTCCTTCTGTTGACCCAGCATGGTATTCCAGACAAAGCGACAGGATACGGCTTGGGCGGCCAACTTCTTGGCTGTGGTCGAATTACCAAGAATCAGATGATACACAATTGTTGGGGCTTAATATGGATGCTGACTATGACCAACTTGTCAATGCATATTGTGGCATCATCACAAAAAATTGAAGATTATTCAAAAGAAATATAATGCAAAATCGTTGGATTTATGCTAATGTAAATCTTGAAATACAAAATACTAGTAACACTGAACTTATAACTGTCAAAAAACAGGAACATATTTTTACCCCCCCCCCCCACCATTAACCTCATATTACACACAACAAATGTCATTAACACAAATTACTTCATTCACTCAGAAAGAGGATTTTCAACAAATCCACTAATACATCTACAAAATCAACTAAATCGCCATAGGGGGGGGGTAAGAGAATGATTGTGTGTAGTCTCCTTCACCGAGCCATAATGACAGGCTCTCTGATTGTAACTTTCGTTTTATTTTTGCTAGTGGCTTCAGAAGTAGAGGCGCAATCACATAAGTTTATCCCATATGGATTAAGTGTATCCCAAACAGGAACAGGTAGTGATTTTGTTCTAAGGTGGAATGTTGAACGTGATAAACCATCAGTTTTCACAATCATAGGAACACAAGTTCAGATTGAACCTCAATCTGTTTCTGGCTGGCCGTGGTGTGATGAATGGGGGATCAAAATTGTTGATGGCGAAGAGGAAAACACGTACGTGGCACTCACGGATAGGGCAAAGTGTGGAAATGGCCACCACTGGTCTAGTTCAGGAAAAATTACATCACTTAAAGTAAACAGCAATACGCTTTTTTGTGTAGCACCGCCACCCTCCCGAGGTCGGCGAACCACAAACTCATGTCCATACAATCAAAGTGACCGCTTGGGTGCAGAAGCAGTGAACAGACTGTTACCACAGCCTGCCACCTGTTACAAA
>MPNP01000278.1 GCA_002239085.1 Rhodobacteraceae bacterium bin131
CTTCAGATAGACCTTGGGGTGTCTTGAGGGCTTGATTAGTAATTGGAATAGGAGGAATCGGGTCAACGGTATTTGAAGCTAACCGCGCAATGGCCTCAGGTAAGTACGATTCACTTAAAGAAATTGTCGAATGGTCAGTAATGAGACCCCAATCAATTGTTGGATTTTCAATATTATTGATTGAGCCAATAGCCTGTTTCTCACGGTGAAGCCATGCAGCCATTCGGATACCATTTTTCTGGACTATTTCATTTGTACCGAGAGACCAATTATTTGTAGCATGGTCAATGATTTGGTTCGCTGATATTGTTTTTGTTGGCAATACTTGGGCCGATAAATCAACGAGGTGACAAAAATCTGGATTAGGGTCATAACGTCCGCTTTCTGCCTCAGCTCTAAATTGTTCGCGTAATCGAACCGAATGAATGTGCTGTTGTGCATCGGCAATTCTCTTATGTGCTTCCACTTGCCGGTCAAGATACCGACTCTGCTGAGCTGAATGAGCTCTGAGTGCATTAATTATTTCATGAGCTGCATGGGTAGTTTCTTGACTGACGTGATTACGGGTTTTGGAGTGGTATGAACTGATTGCTCCACATTGACATCCAGCACCAAATACTGCCCAACTTGGGTGAGCTACGAGCACCAACAGTAACAGACCCATCAAAAAAAAGAATTGTTTCATCATTGATCATTTCCTTTTCCGTAAAGTAATTGCCAGATTTCGGAAACTGATTGATTTCCATCAAGCTGCTGATTTTGTGTATTAAATTCATGGCCCTCTTCCAGCGAATTCGTTAATGTCTTCGGGTTGGAGTCCTCTTTTTGAGACGATCCATGCGGTAAATTTTTGCTTGGAGGCGGGCTTGCCCGTGTTAATTTGCCGTTTTGGGATTCGAAATATGACGGTAGGCTAGACCATTTTTCACTGAGTGGTCGCGTATTCTTACGCCATTCTCTTTCTGCAAATGAACAGAATTGCCTAAAACTTTTTCCATCAGGATTGGCAACTTGGTCAAGGGCTCCTTTGAACAATTCGTCTAGTGAACCGGTAGACGAAAAATTCGCAATCGATAAACTCATTAGCCCCTTAAGGCAACTTAATTCTTCAATTGATTGTGGAGGTTGAATAGAAGCTTCAGAACGAAGTACTGAGGATTCAATTTGTGACCGGACAATGTCTGCAACAAATGTCCGTGATTCGTCACTACAAATAGGACTCGTTTTTTCGTAAGCCCAGTCGCTCAATGCAACAGTAGAAAAACCTAATAATAGGTATATAGCAATTAGAAAAATTCGTAACATTGTTTTCCTCCATAAAGTGTTGTGAAGCCACAACTATGAAGGAAAATGGTGAAACTAAAACCACCTAAAATGATCACGAGGAAATTTAATGTCAAAAACTTATTAGCGGTTTATTGCTAATAATGGCGGTTTAGCTTGCCAAGTTAGCGACAATTACCAATAGCGAACCGTTTAAAGGTATGAAAAAAGAAGGAAGGGCACCTCTAATTAATCCGAAAACCAGAATTCACCTGTTTTTGCCATTAAAAAAATGATTATTCTGAATAGTTTTATCTTCCTTGGCGTCACATTCATTTAAGTACACCCCTATACAATCACAAAATTAGGATTAGACCTCGGCGACCATTTCCAAATAACACAACCGCTTGATATTATAACTCAAGTTCCGCATGCCAATCCAACCCTTGGCTCGAACTTTCCCAATCCAACGCATCTCGTGCTCCGGCATGTCATTACACATCGTGCCAAACACATGTTCAACGCGGCAGCTATGCCGAGAATTAGCCTTGTTCAATACAATCTGACGGGCGTTCAACTTCTGACCACGCGGAGCCTTAAAACTAATGCTCGGTTTAAAACCCCGCTCGCGCAACACCTGAACCATGTCCTGCGAACGATAGGCACAATCAGCCTACAACTGAGGATCCCCTGAAGGCCGTGCAGCCAGCAAAGGCACCAACACTCGGCTATCATGGACACTGGCTGCGGTGGTCTCCCATTGCTCAATCAACTGCGTCTCCCGGTCCACCGCGCATCCGTGTCCTTTTGCAGTAATGCCGATATCGGCATTAAAACAAGAAGTGCGGCCAGTTTCGGTAACAGTTTCTGAGCCGCTGCTCGGCTACTCAGTTGCTCGCGATTATATAAGGCCTCAGCCAGGTCTGAGCGGGACAGCCCGGACGCCTCAGCGTTCTGACACTCCTGCCTGAACCAGCAGGCGGTGGAAGATGAAAGTTGAAAAGTACCAAT
>MPNP01000279.1 GCA_002239085.1 Rhodobacteraceae bacterium bin131
CACTGAGACTACCTGAGTAGTTACCTTTCCTGATGGAATCAGATATGCAAGAACAGAACTACGCACTGATTGCATGTGATTCAGAAGGATCAACTGGATTTAGTCTAGGTGGTTGAAGAATATTGAAATAATGCCTTGGGATTTTGGAAAGGATCAACAAGAACAAGAAAAGCAACATTAAGTTTTTGAATAGGGCTGGTTGATGTAGTTTTCACCCTCTCTATTTCTAGCCCAGAACAATACCCTAATAGTTCATTTTTTAAAATCATTATGAATTTTAATCTTGACATCCCTTTGAAAGACAATCCCAAACTGCACCTGCAGATTAAGAAGGGTGAAATAGTATTTGTCTTGGGAGCCAATGGTTCAGGCAAGTCAAGCCTGATGCATTATTTCGCCAAGAATAATCAAGGAAGTTCTCAATGGATTTCGGCTCATCGCCAAACATGGATATCCAATAACACCCCTGATATCACTCCAGCAAGAAAACTAGATATAGAAAGACAAATCAGTCAATACACTGCTCAAGACAATTCCAGATATAAAGATTCCTTTGGTACTGACCGTTCTCAATTGACTCTTCTTAAGCTAATCCAAGCACAAAATTCTTTGGCTAAAAAAATTTCCAACTTGGTATATGCCGAAAAGTTGGATGAGACATTAAATTTCACCAATAAAAATAAACTTCCAACTACAATCATCAACGAACTCCTGAAGCAATCTAATTTTTCCATACAGATTAGTATTAATGATGACGATTCCATAATGGCGAGCAGGGATGGAGGTCCTAATTACGGTGCTGAGAAACTTTCCGATGCTGAACGAAATTCCTTGTTGATTGCGGTAGATGTTTTGACCGCCAAAGAGGGGACTCTTTTGTTAATTGATGAACCCGAAAGGCACATGCATCCTTCCATAATTACACCCCTACTTGGACAGTTGTTTCAGCTTCGACCAGACTGCTCATTCGTTGTTTCAACCCATGACCACAACTTGCCCCTAGAGTTACCAGGATCGCAAACTCTTCTTGTCCGTTCATGCACCTTTGCAGTTAAAATCGCCAAATGGTGGGATGTTGATTTACTGTCAGGGGAAGAACAAATTGATGATTCCTTAAAGCAAGATTTGCTTGGGGCAAGAAGAAAAATTTTGTTTGTGGAGGGCATTACTTCAAGTCTTGACAAGAAATTATACAGTCGGATTTTTCGAAATGCTTCGGTGATTCCAAAGGGCAATTGCCATCAAGTCAAGATGGCGGTTGGAGGTTTGGTAGAAGGAGAGAATCTCCATTGGCTTGAAGTGTTTGGGATTGTTGATGGTGACGGTAATTTGGAGGACCAATCGGAAAGGAAATTGAACCAAAGAGTATTTACGCTTCCTTACTATTCGATAGAGGCAATTTATTTTCACCCGAAAATCATTCGCCGAATAGCAGAAAACCAAGCCAACAATCTAGCTGATTTGGATGCTGATACATTGCTTGAAAGCGCAAAAAAAGCAGGGCTTGATTCCATAAATAAGGATGCCGATGGATTAATTAAAAAAACAGTCAAAAAATTGGTTCGTAAGCAAATTCATGCCGAAATACCATCTGACGACATTCTATTGGGTGGTGAAGACGTAACGCTCAAAAATGAAGCATCGAAGATTCGTGGTGAGATCCAAAAAATTATGGATAGCGCGTTGGAAAATGGTGAATGGGAAACAATTCTGAAAATATGCCCTCTTAAGGAATCACCTGTTATGAATAAAATTGCCAAGGAATTGAAATACCCTGATAAAGAAACCTATTGTGATGCAGTACTTAAAAGGTTAGAAGTAGACGAAGATCTTTGTAAAACAATCAGAGAACTTTTTGGGGATTTGTATGAACAGTTGAATAAAGAACATTCTAACACTGATTAATTTGAAAGTAACCATAAGCAGATGGTACAGAAACTTTAATCAAGAAACCATCTGGATATGAGCCATGCAGAGAGCAACAGAGTGTCATGCAACGGCCGAACCATCCCCCTTGATAGCACAGCTATAAAAATTCTCAGGAGAAACCATGCTAAATGGCCAGAACACCAATAAAAAGAAGACAAAATCAACTTCACACAAAACTGGCAAAACCTCCAAATTCCGATAGCAGCTCTATCCGGTCCCAAGGGAATTTTCTCCGAAGAGCCACAAACTTCCACCAGAAGAGCCCAATACTCCTTTACTGCCAGTGATACCAATATAACATAAGGGCAGTCTATTTATTCCAAATTTGATAATGCCTTATA
>MPNP01000280.1 GCA_002239085.1 Rhodobacteraceae bacterium bin131
AATAGAAACCGAGTTGCCACTGTTTACGAAACGCTTGAAAAGCCCCTGATCCCAATCCTTGCCCAAGCAGAAGAAAAAGGCATTTTAGTTGATCCCAACCTTCTAAAAAAACTATCTTCAGAATTTGGTCAAGAATTACAAAAACTTGAATCAAAGATTTATCAAGAAGCCGGGGAAGAGTTTAATATTGCTAGCACACAACAATTAGGAATTATTCTATTTGAAAAGAATGGTATCCCGGCCGGAAAGGCGAAGACGACCACTGGTTATAAAACTAGTGTTAACGTACTTGAGGAGTTAGCCGAGAACCACACTCTGCCTCGATTGATATTGGATTGGCGACATGTAGCAAAGCTAAAATCAACCTACACAGACTCCCTCCAAAAAGCTATTCTCCCCGATACTAAACGGGTGCATACGACTTACCGACTTGATGGTGCAAATACAGGGCGCCTGTCTTCAATTAATCCTAATTTACAAAATATACCCATCCGGACACCTGAAGGTAAACGCATCAGGGAAGCCTTCATCGCCAAAGAGGGTTATGTACTTGTATCACTGGATTACAGCCAGATTGAGCTCAGAATTTTAGCCCACATTGCTCATGTGAAGGCAATGCGCAAGGCTTTCCAGAATAACTTGGACATTCATCGGGCGACGGCAAGTGAAATGTTTTCAGTGCCATTAGCAGACGTCAGTTCTGAGTTACGCCGGAAGGCTAAGGCAATTAACTTTGGAATCATCTATGGGATTTCGGCCTTTGGGTTGGCTCGCAATCTACAAATTGAGCGTAGTGAAGCAAGTAATTTCATTAAAAGCTATTTTGAGCGGTACCCAGAAATCAAAGGTTACATGGAAAAAACAGTTGAAGAAGCGAAAGCTAAAAAGCATGTCAAAACTCTTTTTGGCCGAAAAATTGGGACTCCCAAGATTGATAGTAAGGGCCCTATGGCTGCCTTTGCTCGCAGAGCCGCCATCAATGCTCCCATTCAAGGTTCTGCAGCCGATATAATTAGGCGTGCCATGGTTCAAGTTCCTGATGCCATAAGGAAACTTCCGGCTGACCTCTTATTGCAAATTCATGATGAGTTGCTGTTTGAAGTTCGGGAGGACGCTGTTCCTGACCTCATTGCAACTGCCAAAAAGATTATGGAAAGTGCCGACTTACCTGTAATTCAAATCCAACCTCGATTAGTTGTTGATGCCGGTGAGGGTAAAAATTGGTCCGAAGCTCATTAGATGAAATGGTTTCACCATTGCGCGTGTACCATCATTCTATAGTGCTATGAAAGCCAAGTCGATATTTAGTTCTGGATTCAATAATACGAAATTGGTGGTTATTGGGATATGAGTTGTTTTAGTTCGTTCTTTCGAAAACATATCAAGAGGTAAAATCTTACCGAAATAAGATGATGTGAAGCTGGAAATTGATGTTTCCTCGCCATAAAGGTTATGATGCTTCCATTCCTAACAGTGATGGATTTCTAACACTATTAGAGACATAACATCACATATTGTTAAATCATTTCACTTATTTTGTTGAAGTCATCGAAAAGAGTTGCATTTGGTTAATCAATGAGATAGTATGGTTCCATCAAAGGATGGAATGACGAATATTGTCCAACGTAGAGATTATCTGAGTTAATCTCTCTATTCAGGTGGGGTGAATAGTGAAGCCTGTCAAACCTCACGAGACGCATTTATAATCACATTAAAATGGTTTGACTATGATGTATGCTATTGTTCCTTGTGTCGTTTCACTTAAGTGATTTTATTGAACGGATGAGAATGACGGACCCTCATCCTTGTAAATCACCTTCTTTGTGGAGAATCTTGACGTGGTCCAAGAGTAATTTAGGATTTACCGCAGATAATATTGGTTTTACAGATAATTTTATGAAGATCCTGTCCGAACAGCAATGCCATATTTATAGTACATTCAGTTCATGGCTAATAAAGAGAAAAACTAATGACGGAACAGAATTTGCCAAAAGCTGTTGAAGGAACACCACAACCAGCAAAAACACCTGTTGGTTGGGAATGGTTAAAGGGTAATGCCACTATAATTATTGTTGTATTAACTGGCCTAGTAAATTTAATACTAACTCTTGTGGGAGTAACTTGGTTTTTAAGTGCACAAATTAACGACTTACGGATAGAAGCAATTGAGAGGGATAGCAAGTTACAGCAAGAAGCAATTGAGAGAGAAAACAAGTCAAAGCAAGAAGCAATTGATAGGGATACCAACTTACATCTGA
>MPNP01000281.1 GCA_002239085.1 Rhodobacteraceae bacterium bin131
ACTCGTTCTCCCTCAACGTGAATGCGTGCTCGTTCAAGGTAGATTGCACTTTCACGGTCAGTAATTAATAATCTAGGACCTCCCTTTGAATACATTATATTTATGCCCTTGCACTTAAGGGCATGACTGGTAGGAAGGCCGGAGTTTGCGATGTAGAAAATCCATAGGTGTTAACGATTAGTGGGGTACCTTGATACTCTCCTACAATTTCGCGGATATGCAGGGCTGAATTTCCTATTTTCAAAAAAAGAACATTTGTAGCATCCGCCTTAAGTTTAACATCTTTTCCGTAAGACTTGCCTCGCCTTAATGCACGTGCTTTACTTCTTCGGATCCATCCTTCGGTGTGTTTTTCACAAGATCTATCACGAATATAGGCTGCACAAACCTCACCAGGTTCATAATTTACTTCAGAAACAGAATGTTGTTCCAACATATTTCGTCTCTTGAGTAAAGCTATCGCTTCACTGAAGAAAAGCTCTTCCAGCGCTAATTTTGAACCGATGAGTTCTATTCTGAATCCAGATAACATCACACTCCGTCCCATATGCATGGATGGAAAAGAGACTGCAATAAAGTCACTGGAAGATCCATTTCGATTTTTTTGGTGAACCGCTTTCAGGGTACCATCTGTCACATCTTGTGCGGCACCAAGTTCAACCACCGATTGAACTGGCTTAATGAGTAGGCTGTAAGACCCCTCACAAACTCCTTTGCCTGAATTTAATGTTTTCATTATTCCTTTTTCTTTCCAAAGACTCCACCTCGAATTAGATTAGCCATGATAAAATGTGCTTCAGGTGAGATTTCCTCTGGTTGCACAACTTTATCAAGTCCAGCAATAAGTTCGGAGCCATTTTCTCGAAGCTTATAAAAACTATTATCCCCTCTACGTAGTGCAGAACCAGTATCTTGAATTCCACCAAATGGGTTAACAGCTATAGGGTAGGGATGGGTTTGGTCATCATGCCAAGTATCTATATGACGAATTGCTGCACCAATTTTTTGAGAGTGCATTGAAGCATGTCGGATTTCGGTGCCCTTGTAAGGGGTTGATAAGCTTGCTAATACCTTTAGGGGTTTCCCATAGTGAATACTTTTTGGGTTCTCGCGCTGTTTTTTTATTGAGTCCCGTAAGTATTCCTGTGAGGGGAAAACTTCCTGACCCGGTTCCATTTTCGCATTAAATTCAACCTTTATTGTACAGGCATTATTGTCATCATTTGATAGCCCTTTAGCGACTCGATTAATTAGTTCTTCTAACTTTTCTTTGCCCTTCTCATTATCCTCAATTAATGCTGCGACAAGTTGATCGAGTTTTGCCGATTCATCTAGTCGCAGCTTAAGTGGATTAAATGCTAATTTAATTCCTTGGTCAATCTCTTCTATAATAACCTTTTGCTTGTCAGACTGGAATCGATTTCTCCATGCAAAACGCGCGTTAGCTAAGTTCCAAATGTAAAGTCTTGACAACTCCCTAAATCCATCGGCATTGCGATATGCTTTTGCTAGCCGTACATACGTTCTGGTTACTTCTTGATTATCACAGGAGTGAGGAGACAGTGAAAAAGGCATAAATCGTACTGAGAAACGAATACTCAAACCAAAGTGTTCCTGAGGGATGATGGCGTGCTCAACTGTTTGAGGGTTGCTCAAACCAGCTTTATCACCGGCTCCGTCATGGGAAGTTTGTCCCCGCACACCTTTTTCTACTATTTCAATGGGAGTCAGATCATTTGAATTTTTATTCTTAGTGGCATAGAAAAGCCCTTCAGTGACCTGAATCGACCTGGCAAAAGAAAGCATACCTGCCACAAGGGAATTGTTTTGATTTAAGTCAGTCATAAAAAAATCCTTTGCTGTTAATGTTGATTAATTGGTCCTATACGTAGAATGGCCCAATATAAGATCATCACAAATATCCCAAGACCAAAGTGAACTTTTAAACTTTGACCCATTAAGTTGAGTGAGTTGAGGATTCCTAACTGAGACAAGTTTTGCTATACCGAGTACGGGTTCGGCAAATACATGAGGAACGTTATCACAACGAGAATATTTTCTTACCTTAATGTCGTCTGGGTCTTCAATTAGCTTGTAACCAACCGAAACTGGGACAAGCCAATCACCATTAGCAAACTTAGCTTCAAGCATTCTTGCAATTGAAACAAGGTCATCATTATTACCAGATGCAATTAATCTCTGTTTTTTCTCAGTAGGAGGAATAATAGCATAACCTCTTTTAATTTTTGTGAATA
>MPNP01000282.1 GCA_002239085.1 Rhodobacteraceae bacterium bin131
TTGACCGGGCAGCCGGAATTGACTGAGTTGGAAGCCGTGGTGGTGAAGGAATTGATTCATTACGATATCCTGTGGTGTCTGGAGCGCGAAGGCTTCCTGCACCAGCTGGCCTTTCATGGTGGGACAGACCTGCGCCTTTGTTACGTTGCTCCTCGCATGAGTGAGGATCTGGATTTTGCCGGAGGACCAGGCTTTACCAGACAGGACGTGGATGGACTGACAGAGGCGGTTCGTTCGCAGCTGACGGCTCGATATGGGCTAGAAGTGACTCTCAAGGAACCCAAACCCAGAAAGAATGTTGAGGAATCGGTCGCAGTTGATACTTGGTAAATCACGGTTGTAACCAATCCCAACCAAAACCACCGCCCGCATCAGCGGATAAAGATTGACATTGCCACGATGGAGTCTAGGACAACCGAGCTGCAAACGGTTCAGAAAAATTACCCGGTTTTACCTAGCGGGGTGACAGGTTTGCTGATTCCGACCATGAGCTCGGAAGAGATCATGGGCTCGTGTCCCTGCCAGCCTCAGCTTGCCGTGACCGAATTCGCTATCGCGATATCTGGGATATCACTTGGCTCTCCCTAGAGGGTGTTGCCTTAAAACCCGAACTGGTCAGAGCTCGGGTCTACGAATTCGGTATGAACGATTATAGTGAACGGGCAGTCCACATGTGCACCCTGTGGACCACACCTCCCCACATCGAACGATTCAGTTCCGAGATGAGGCGATTCCTGCCCCGGAGTGTCTTAGCGAGGACCATTGATCGCCCCGGCTTCATTCCCTTTGTGGTAAAGCAGGTCAACAAGCATTTGGCCAATGCTGCGGATATCATTATTCTACCCAAGCCACCAAAGAAACTAGTTTCATAACTTCATTGAACTGATGGATAAAGCGATTTCAACTTGATGCGTGCATCCTCGGTTTTGAACTGCCAATTCATCGGCTTGGCTGTCTCATTCCAATAATCCACCCAAGCCTTGGTTTTATGCTCCATCGTCGCACGGTCAGGAATCCGCCGTGCCAGACATTGACGCGTCATGACATTGATTTCAATTGCGGCCATATTTAACCAATTCCCGTGCTTAGTTGTATAGTGAACCTCAAACCGATTGGCGAGACGTCGTGCCTCAGCGGGTTTGAATGCGTTATACAAGGTGGACAGTTTGTGTGTGTTCAAATTGTCCATGACGAGGACAATGTGCTTATCAGGAAAATGAACATCGGCACGGTCTTTCAACACATTGGCAAGGTCCGGCTTGGCTCGACGGTCAGTGACTTTCACATGATGCCATCCCAGCAGTGGAGCCGACAGCATGAAAAAATTGGCGGTTCCGTTCCGTGTCTATTCATAATCGTAGCACGCCGGTTGACTCAGACGCACTGGAGACTGTGAAAGTATTTGAGGAAGTTGCAACTTTCAAAAAACTTCTCGTATTGTATTCTTAAAAATTTAAAATAAAAGAATTGTTTCATCGGTTTTAAGGGCACGTCTATTTATTCCAAATTAGAAAATACCTTAATGGAAATTTGTTGGTCTGAGTAGTGCCATTGTAGAGAATAGGTGTGTGATTAGGCCTGGGAAACGATGGAAAAGGGTCTATTTTTACCTTTTTGGGGAAGATTATTGAATGAGTGTGACCCAAAGGAGAAGAAATTATTCAGAATAATCATGATTTTTCAAAGGTAAAAACAAGTGAATCCTGATTTTTGGATTTTATAGAGGTGCCCTTAATAAAGTTTTCTATTTAATTAATTCCTATTGGTAATACTTTCACAGTCTCACTGGTAAAGGGAGACGGGTTTCCAGTGTCTGTTGCCTAGACGTCTCATCCAAGCAAACCAAAACCCTGTGACCATCATACTCGTGATGGTCAACCTCCAGAACATCTTCCATAGCATAGACACAATCAGCATTCGCTACGGGGGGAATGCACTAGTATCTTAACTTTGTTGAATTGATTGGTAAAAGCGAGATACTAGAAGAAATGCTGCTCTCAATTAATTGTTGTTGTGTATTGACAATATGACAGAGAATAATGCAATTTAATTACATCACTTAAACGGTGTCGTGATACTAGCTATCAATTTATCACACTTTACTCCGTGTTGTTTTTATGTCAATTACTGTTTCATGTTTATTGGTTCGTTTCAACTTTCTTCTTCCACCGCCTGCTGGTTCAGGCAGGA
>MPNP01000283.1 GCA_002239085.1 Rhodobacteraceae bacterium bin131
CTTTATAGAATGGGTGTGGATAACTATTTTAGTATTTTCGGGCGAACATTAAGGAACAGTTTTCAACCCTCTTTTGGCAGCCCAATTCCAGCCTTTTCCCCACCAATGACCGCAATTAATGTGTATTTGAGTGCTGGGAGTAATAACCCTACAAAGCCACAATAAATCCTCACGGCAGAAAGCAATGCAACCTTCGGTCGGGATTCTAGGCCCCCGCCAAATATGTAGAAAAATTGCCGAACCCTTCCCGGCTATCGGTGCAATTGAATTATAGTGAACGGGAATAACCATATCATATAGAGGGTCAGGTCGAAACAACTTTTCATGGCTGAACGGCCATGGACTGAACGAGTGCACGAGTTGATTGTAAAATTCATCGTTGCCGTCATCGGACCATAAAGAATCACGCCTTATTTGAACCTTGGGCATATTCACACCCCGCGGATTTATTCGGTCTGGCCGATAAAAGATTGGCCCAAGAGTAAAATTACCTGAAGGCGTTGCTTTATCGCCCTCCTGCTTTTTTGTTTTGATACCTTTCAATCCAACCGAACAGGGTAAAAATCGGTTTAAACAATGAGCTCCCCATTGCGAAACAGTGATCAGGTCAGCAGTTTTCAAAGTAAATGACCACTCTTTTTAGCCTTAATAGCCAAGTATTCGGCATTAAATTTATTGGCTTTGACTATTACCGGAAGCCGTTGAACCACCTTAATGCCCTCTTCCTCCAATATTTTAACTTTGAGGGGGTTGTTAGTCAGGATACGTACAGTATGGAAACCAAGCAAATGCAGAATCTCCGAACCGAGCCGAAAATCTCGTTCATCATCTTCAAAGCCGAGTCGATGATTCGCTTCTACTGTATCAAACCCTTGGTCCTGGAGTGAATAAGCGCGGATTTTATTGATTAGACCAATCCCACGACCTTCTTGATTGACATAGAGTAGTACTCCGTGTCCCTCCTTCATAATTTCACTGATGCCAAGATTGAGTTGTTGGCGGCAATCACATTTAAGTGACCCTAGAACATCGCCTGTGAAGCAAGCCGAGTGGTGCCGAATTAAAACTGGTTGGCTAGGGGAAGGGTTACCAAAAACGACCGCACAATGTTCTTCTCCAGCATACGTTTCTCGAAACAAGTAAATTGTTGATTGAATCGATTCATGTAAGGGTATGTTGGCTTTAGATACCATAGTGAGATGAGCCGGATCTTGCCAAGATTCATTAAATGCATTGCAGTTGAGTAAAGACAAGTGAGCACTCTGAACAACCTCTTGGGTTGTAGGTTTAGCTAAAACCGCTGGAAGCAAACGCGCTTTACGGGTGAGCTCAAGACTCAATTCCTGTAGAGTGTCGTCTCCTCCTCTTTTAGACGTGAGCGGTCCTTTGAGGGGAATCTGCAAATCCAACGAGGGGTCACCTAGGGCACGAACCCAGCTGACCTTAACCTGATTCGGCAGAGCAATACGTGCAATGGACTTATCATAAACCCGCGCCTTAAGTTTGCTTGCCCGTCTTTTAGTTAAAACTAATTCAGATTCACCACTGTTCAGGAACTCCTCGATTCTATCACTCGAAGCATTTTCAATGGGTAGGACCGCAATAATGCTTGCATCCTTTTGCAGCGCGACCGGGAAGCCAATTCTTAAATCGCTCAAAGCTCTTGCGAGCAGTACTTTGATATTGAAGTGAAAACTCATTGAGTAACGATCTTAAATCCATTAATATGTTGCAAGCGATTCAAACTGGTCTATTATAATTTATTATGTTAAATTCATTTTAACCCTTAACAGGGGTAATATAAACTTTGTAAAAATATTGAAATATGGTCAAAAATTTGGTTTGCATTAAAGCGGTGTTTTATAGTATTGTTGCGACACATTATGATGCGAACAGTTTTTAATAATATTAGGCAGTTTTTTTTCCTTGCCTTTCTTCTTGCCGGATGTACTTTCGTAGATTTCGGACCACCTGATACCATTGAAGATGCTTGCTCTATTGTCAAGCAAAACCCTCATTGGTACCGAAGCATGCGGAAAGTTGAGGCAAGATACGGAGTTCCTGTTTCAGTACAGATGGCTATCATTTACCAAGAAAGCAAATTTGTTCGAAATGCACGTCCCAAGCGACAATATCGATTTGGTGTCATTCCCGCTGGACGTCCGACAACAGCCTATGGTTATGGGCAAG
>MPNP01000016.1 GCA_002239085.1 Rhodobacteraceae bacterium bin131
TTTGCGACCTGATTCCTCTTGCCACATTATATAAATCACTCATCATCGCTGAGGAGAAAGCATTTTTCTTATCGGGGCGATTGAGAGTGACATGTGCAATACCACTTGTCGCTACATTCCACTCAACTAAGGCCATTAAATATTAAATCCTTTCATACATTTCACTCAACAATCTAACTCATTAGTTGATTTTAAAGCTCGTTAACTGAAGTTTTATCAACATTATGAAAGAACCTTTTTTATCAACACTGGATTTTAGTCAGTTAGTTTATTTTAAGCGAATTAAAATTGAAATCCATACAGCACACCTCATGAGTGTTCTTTGATGATGGTATCAATAAAATAACTTTTTGTGTTTGATTGGTATTGATGATCGAAAAAAGAAACCTGTTTAATACTTTGATAATTGTGTATTTAATAATTGCGTGGTTGTATTGTGGATAAATGCAAAATCCATAGTTAAATTGAATCTGGAATAGAATATTGTTAAGAAGGTAGAATAGGAAAAGCGAACCATGTCACAAAATTTGACTAGGAAAAAATTATTTTGAAGGAGACTATGTGAGTAAGTCTGAAATGCAGGCATTTGGCACTTCGAATCGAACTGGTCATGATTCAAGTAATTTTTATTCCCGTAAAATGTATAAGCAAGTCAATCCAAGTGCGGATTCAAAAAAAGATGAAAAAAGCGATTTTTGTAGAAAGATTAATTTCAACAAGCTCTATCTTCATTCTAGTACAGATATGCACCATTTACCTGAAAGTTCTGTTCATCTAATGGTTACTTCTCCGCCATATAATGTAGGCAAAGATTATGATGACGACCTGTCGGAAAAAGAATATTCATATCTTTTGTATTCGGTATGGAAGGAAGTCTATCGAGTATTAGTTCCTGGTGGACGAGCCTGTATTAACATAGCTAATATCGGCCGCAAACCTTATATCCCCCTGAACGCATTGGTATCACGTCTGATGGCCGAGATTGGATTTTTGATGCGGGGTGAGATTATCTGGAACAAGTCAGCAAGTGCCGGAACATCATGTGCCTGGGGCAGTTGGAAATCAGCTTCAAACCCTGTACTAAGAGACACTCATGAATACATTCTAGTATTCTCAAAGGACCAATATAATCGTTCACCAAAAGACAAGGAATCTACAATTTCGAAAGAAAACTTTCTTTCTTATACTAAAAGTGTTTGGACATTTCCTTCAGAGTCTGCTCGACGGGTTAATCATCCCGCTCCATTTCCGGTTGAACTACCCAAAAGGCTTATTCAATTGTATTCTTTTTCCAACGATGTTGTTCTTGACCCGTTTATTGGGTCAGGCACAACGGCTTTAGCAGCTGTTAATGCCGGTAGACAGTATGTCGGTTATGACGTGTCTGATAAATATTTAGCAATTGCAGAAATGCGATTGGCTGACCAGAAATGAATCATTGCATGTATGACCTGTTTCAAAATGATGAAAAACGGAACAGATTTGCCAAAGGACTCCCCAAAGCATTTGATATGGTTAGGAAACGTATGCCAAAAGGTAATCCGGCAGATGGATTATTAAGGGAACACGTAATAATTGGATTTTTTGAGGCAGCGTTTGGCCAAGCACGAATAGATGTACCAGAAGACGGAACAAAACGCGGTTACGACGTTTTATTGTGTGGAGAAAAACTTTCAATTAAAACGAGAACAAATGTTGGCGGATTCAAAGTCTTATGGACAGTTGACAATGAGTATGTAAGAAAGGAAATAAAGGAGGGTTATTTTCCAGAAAGTGATATACTTCTAGTTAATATTCATTGGAACACAAAAAGAGACAGTGCCTTTTTTATACCTGTGGATGTTCAGGAGAAGGTGTTGGAATATTACGGAAGAAAAAATTATCTTTCATCATCTACTGGAAGCAATAACCGAGGAATTGGAATTCAGGGAGTGCAGTTGCTTTACTCCGAAATCACAAAGACACTCTTTCAATACCAATTGACTGGTGCTTGGATGAAACAAACTATCCTACACCCTGGGATGAATGGACCAATTACTGGGGTTTGAATTAAAATTTGGTTGGTAAAACTTAACGCTGGACCAAGCAGAAAATTCGTAGGGGGAGCGAAAAAACAGATGAAAATAGCAAAGATTTCCCAAAAACTAATGATTTGTGCTTTTTTTATGCCTGCAGTGTTGATGTTTGCCAGCATTCCCTCTACCGCTGAGAATATGGTCATGATTGACTGGCCATATGTCGGTTCTGAACAGTCCCATTCCAAGTACTCAAAAGCCGATGCAATAACTGAAGCAAATGTCAATGATTTGGAGATTATCTGGGAGTGGAAACCAAACGAAATCTCGTTGGAGGAATTTGGAACCAAACCTGGACCATTTCAGGCGACACCGATCATGGTTGATAATATACTTTACCTATCAACGATGTATATGCGGGTAGTCGCACTTAATGCTGCGACAGGCGAGGAATTGTGGGCGTTTGATCCCAAAGTTTATGAAGGAGGTCCAAAGGGAGTTGGTCCGAGAGGATTCAAGCATCGTGGCATCGCCTATTGGCGAGAAGGTGATAAAGCTCGTATTTTTCTGAATAGCCGCGACCGACTGTATTCGATTGATGCGGCCACCGGTGTGTTGGATAGCACTTTTGGTGAAGATGGAAGCATCCTTCTCACGGATGGGCATGGTCGCCCGATTTCCCGCTTTGAATTTGATCAAACCTCACCACCAGTGGTCTTTGAGAATCTGGTGATTGTTGGAAGTCGTATACCTGATAGAGTCCAACGAAAATTTGACCCACCTGGTACAGTACAGGCTTTTGATACTCAAACCGGCAAGCGGCGCTGGATATTTTTCACCATACCTCAATCGGAAGATGATTTCGGTGTAGAAACTTGGGAAAATGAGTCCTGGCGATTTACTGGTCATGCTAATGTTTGGGGATTGATGTCATTGGATGAGGAGCGAGGATTACTCTATGTACCGACGAGCACTCCAAGCAGTGACTATTGGGGTGGTCGCCGTCCTGGAGCCAATCTTTTTGCCGAATCGATTGTTTCACTGGATGCCCGTACCGGTATAAGGCAATGGCATTTCCAGACAGTCCATCATGGGGTCTGGGATTACGATCTGGCAGCTGCACCTAACTTGGTGACGATAAATCCCGATGGTAAAGAAATAGATGCCGTAGCACAAGTCACAAAACACGGCTTTACATTTGTCCTTGACAGATTGACTGGGGAACCCGTGTGGCCCATCGAAGAACGGCCAGTGGACACTATGACCGACGTACCAGGGGAGGTTTTGTTTCCGACCCAGCCTTTTCCAACCAAGCCCCCTGCCTTCAGCCGACAGGGGGTAACATTGGAGGATGCTAATGATTTGACCCCCGAGATTCATACCCTTGCGGTTGAGGAAATGAAGCGATTCAAGCTTGGTCCTCTGTTTACCCCACCAAGTCTAAGGGGAACCCTACAGCGTCCCGGTACTAGTGGAGGTGCCAACTGGGGTGGAGCTGCCTTTGACCCAGAAACTGGAATGTTATTTGTCCGGACATTAGAAGACGCTGATACCAACCAGGTTTGTGTGAATGCGGGCAATGATCCTGAAGTTGATGTAGAGTACAGCAATAATTGTCCTTACGGAGCTTTACTCCTGATGTTTAATGAGGCTGACGGTTCAGGTGCTGCCAAGGTGCCAGAAAATAAACTTGGTGGCATTCCTTTGACTAAACCGCCCTGGGCCAATCTGGTAGCAATTGACCTGAATAAGGGAGAAATTGTCTGGAAAGTACCCTTCGGGGAGGGGAGTCCTGAAATTCGTAATCATCCCCTTTTAAGGGGTGTAGAACTTCCTTCAAGATTGGGTACGCAGGGTAATTCGGGGCCAATGGTTACCAAGGGTGGTTTGGTATTTGTTGGGGGTGGAGAGCCTTACCTCTATGCCTTTGATAAATTTACTGGAAGAGAAATTTGGCGGGGTGCAACGCCATTTAAAACCAATGGCAATCCCATGACGTACCTTACCCAAACAGGCAAGCAGGTCATTGTGGTGGCAACCGGTGGGGGTGCTGAGGCTTCACTAGTGGCATTTGCCAGATCAAAATAACGTTTGTAAAGGGATATGAGGAAAAACTTTGAATGTAGCATTCAACACAATTACCAGTCCCGTGCAGAAAGGAAATTCGTCATCATTCTGTTTTTATTGATGCTACAATATCCAATTCTTAAAAGACTAATTGAATTGTGATTATGATCATGTTATAATTGGATACCAATTTTCGTTAAAGCAGACCAATTCCCTGCTTATAGAATGTAAATATCCGGTGGGGATAAATTAATTGGTCAGGATTGATTGTATGAAAAGTATAAAGCTCATACTTTTGCAAACAGTAATGACCATAGCCTTAATTCTGGGTACAAATGGATTGGTATATGCTCAAGAAAATAAATGTGGTGCTCCACCTGATGGGGGAGGTCAAATCGTCTGTTCAACTAATGTTACAGGAAACATAGTATACGAATTTGATGATACTGATGATAATAATTACGAAATCCATTTAAATGATCTTGATATTGTATACTCTTATGATGAGGATGATTACCCCACAGAAACTCTTACACAAATACCCATAACCGACTTAAGTGCGACGAGAATTGTAAAAAGGGGAAATGGAATCCTTTCGTTTTTTTCTTCATCTGATGTTACTTCGAATGTTAGGGGAATTTCGATTGCCCATTACGGAACTGGCGCATTGCGAACAGAAATTAATGGTGGGAATTTCAGGATTAATAGCCCTTGGCCACGAGGATTTGCTATCCACAGTTGGACGGCAGAAAGTTTTGAGGGCACCCATGAATTCATTGTCAGGAATGCTGATATTGATGTCAGAAATGGTGCTTGGGCAGGAATTTTGGGTGCCCAGACTGGTATGGGAGACTTGAGTGTTGATGTAAAGGATACCACAATCAAAGTCCAAGATACAGAATGGGCCGCTGGAATAATGGGTGCCCATACAAGCGAAGGCGAATTGAATGTCAATGTCAGTGGAGTGAACATAGACGTTGATGGGCCAGGCACAGTCGACGGCATCTATGGTTACCATTTTGGCAAAGGTGATACATTTGTAAACGTCCTAGACACCAAAATAAAGGCTGAAGCCGCTAACCAAAAAGCCGCAAATGGAATAGCATTTTTTTATTTGCCCTATAAAGGGTCTACTCCCATGGGAAATCTCAATATCAAGGCGAAGGATGTAGATATAGAGGTGGATGGGTGGTTTTCTGATGGCATTTGGGGTGGACATTGGGGTGAAGGAGACATAATCGTTTCTGTGGACCGAGCAAAAATTGTGACCACAGGGGACGATTCCGGTGGTATGTCTTTCATTCATGACATGGAAGGTGACATCAGTATTATCGCCCACGAGATGGATATTGAGGTTATGGGAGACCGCTCGGTAGGAATTGGGGGTGGTCAACGCTATGCTGCCACCGGTGATGTAACGATTGATGTTCACGATTCAACAATACTGGCTGAGGGAGAACAAATTGCAGGGATCAGGTCTTTTATATTCTCGGGTCAAGGACAGATTGACATTAAGGTTAATGGGGGTGAAATCACCACCAAGGGTCCGGGAAGTTCTGGGATTCTAGTTGGTCTTACAGGTCGGGTATTTGGTCGTAGGACAGGACCCATACCCGCCCCCGCTTTACGCCAGAGTGAAGAGGGAGACAATAGTGAAATTGTATTTACTACTGGTGATATCACGAGAGGTGCAGCTCAAAGGGTTTTTGTAAACGGTAATGTTTGGGGAGGATCAGTCAAACCAAGTCAAGATGATCCTGTGAGTGCACCTGTTGTAGGTGCCGGGGTAAGGGTTTATGGGGATGGCGAAGTCATTATCGGTCCCCAAGGTACGGTTGGTGCAGACTCTGGAGTTGCCATTCGGGCCGAGGGACCTGTAGACACAAAACCTCTTTTGCTGGTTGATTTACAGTTTGCAGGTCGCCGAGTTGGTGATGTTCTGAAGGGAAAAATCAGTAACGATTTGGGTCAAACAGAAATTAAAGTCAATGGGCAAGTCCTTCATAGCTCCATTGAAGGCACATACGAAAATTTAATAGTACCAAACGGGGCCAGAGATATATCCCTGAGAAGTTCTGAAACAATTCTGGGACGTGAATTTCTACCGCAAGATTTCAGTGACCCTTATGCCCCACGGGCGGCCATCTATGAATCTCTGCCTGGGTTCCTTCTTGAGTTGAATAGCCGGACCACAGACCAGCAGAGCCGTGACCCAGAAATACCTGGTTGGTTTCAGTTCGGTGGTTCAAGGGGAGCTTACCAAGCGGAAAGGACCCAAGTTGGTTCGAATTTCAGTTATAACAGTTTCGAGGCAAATGTTGGGCTTGCGGTTCCCTTATTTGGTTCCGAATATATATCTAGCTGGTTATCCTATAGGCAAAAATCGGGATCAGCGGAAGTTAAATCACCAGTTGGAGGTGGTCGGATAAAGGCAGGTGGCCAAGGTCTTATGTTTGGTTCCAACTGGGAAAGTGATGCAGGTTATCAGGTTAAAGCGGAAGCCTCTTATACAAAATATAATTTGGACCTGGTTTCTTCCCATCGTGGTCTTTTGAAGGAGGATGCTGGAGCCAGTGTATTCGCCGTAGGGTTTGAGACTGGTCAGCGTATACCCATTAGTGATAATCAGATTTTGATGCCGTTGGCATGGATTGACCACTCTGAGGTTTCCATGGATGGATTCGAGGATTCAGTGGGTACGAAAGTTTCACCTATCAAATCAAAAAGGTCTATCCTTGGTATTGGAGTCGTCAGGGAAACCATCCATCTTTTTGATAACACAGATGGTCAACTTGATGTGCGGATTCGTGCAGGAATTGAGAGTGTTTTGGGTGATATTAAGTCTATAACGACCGTTTCAGGTGAAGATTTGTTTTCTGCGCCAGCCCGGACCAAGGGAGTATTAAAAATTGGAGCGAAATATAATTCAAAAAAACTAGCGGTGAATGGACACATTTCTGCTTCTGGACTGGGCACTAAGGAAAGAGACTACCGCGGGAACCTGCGATTTGAAGTGAATTTCTAGAAACACTAAGGAATATAAATCCAGCTTGTACAAAGTGGCGGGGTATCGCTGAGGAACTAGTAATCCAACATTATTGTAATGTTGAGATACTAGGGTGGGAGAATTTTCAGTTGATGAGAATTTGTCCAGTAAGTATAGTTTGCAATAGTTGTTCAAGTCCCCGTTTAATGGGTATTATAATTCAGTGTTTATTGAAAATAATCCGGATACGACAATAGTGAATAGTCATCAATCTTCAAAGGGCAAAGGGCTGTGGAATACTATTTCTTTAACCTGAATATTCGGCTTGAATTTTTGCAAATTAAAACCATTATGAATCTATTCACAAGCAAATACTCAATCTATGCATTATTCTTCGATTTGTGAATTTGAAGATCAAATAGTGCATCAAAAACGGAAAAGATTATGACTGATGTTGTTATTGTATCTGCGGCAAGAACCCCTGTTGGAAGCTTTAATGGGTCTTTGGCAAGCGTCCCTGCTCATCAACTTGGAGCCCAAGCAATCGAATCGGCACTCGCTCGTGCTGAAGTCAGCAAAAACGATGTATCAGAAACCATTCTAGGACAGGTACTCACTGCTGGACAAGGACAAAATCCTGCTCGCCAAGCTCATATTGAGGCCGGTCTTCCCATCGAATCGGCTGCCTGGAGCATTAACCAAGTTTGTGGCTCTGGCTTACGAGCGGTGGCATTAGGTGCCCAGCATATTTCCCTAGGAGACGCCGAAGTCGTTGTTGCCGGGGGACAAGAAAATATGAGCATGTCTCCTCATGTCGCTAATCTCCGTAACGGCAAAAAAATGGGTAATCTGGAATTCGTTGATTCTATGATTAAAGATGGGCTTTGGGATGCGTTTAACGGCTATCACATGGGTATAACAGCTGAAAATGTCGCCCAAAAATGGCAAATTTCCCGTAATGAACAAGACACGTTTGCTTTGCGTTCCCAAAATAAAGCTGAAAATGCTCAAAAAAATGGCAAATTCAATGACGAGATAGCACCAGTTGTCGTCAAAAGTCGCAAAGGCGACACTGTTGTTGAAAAAGATGAGTATATTCGCCACGGGGCAACTATTGACAATATGCAAAAACTCCGTCCAGCATTTAACCGAGAAGGGAGCGTTACAGCTGGAAACGCTTCGGGCATCAATGATGGAGCCGCCGTGGTCTTATTAATGTCAAGTGCTGAAGCTGAAAAGCGCGGTATCAAATCTCTGGCGCGTATTGCTTCTTATGCCACTACCGGTGTTGACCCAGCAATTATGGGAGTTGGTCCTGTGAATGCATCACGAAAAGCACTTGCTAAAGCTGGATGGACTGTTAAAGATCTCGATTTGGTGGAAGCCAATGAAGCTTTCGCAGCTCAAGCCTGCGCTGTCAATAAAGAAATGGGCTGGGATTCAGAGATCGTCAATGTCAATGGAGGAGCTATCGCAATCGGGCATCCAATCGGTGCTTCTGGATGTCGTATATTAAACACTCTACTTTTTGAAATGAACCGCCGTGATGTACAAAAAGGTCTTGCAACATTATGTATCGGTGGAGGTATGGGCGTTGCACTATGCGTCGAGCGAAACTAAACGTTTAATCTAATAACTAAAGGATACAATTATGGGTAAAGTTGCATTAGTCACTGGTGGAACTCGTGGGATTGGAGAGGCGATCTCCATAAAACTCAAAGCAAACGGGTATAATGTTGCCGCAAACTACGCAGGCAATGATGAAGCGGCCAACAAATTTGCGGCCCAAACAGGTATTTCAGTTTTTAAGTGGTCCGTCGCTGATTATAATGATTGTGCAGCGGGCGTCAAGGAGGTTGAAGCCGAACTTGGGCCTGTTGAAATTCTTGTGAATAACGCGGGAATTACACGTGATTCAATTTTTCACAAAATGACTCCCGAAAAGTGGAATGCGGTCATCAACACTAATCTCACAGGCGTATTCAACATGACTCATCAGGTTTGGAATGGAATGCGTGACCGTAATTTTGGTCGGGTGATCAATATTTCATCAATCAATGGAGTCAAGGGACAAATGGGGCAGACCAATTACTCTGCTGCAAAAGCTGGGGATATAGGATTTACCAAAGCTCTCGCTCAAGAGGGAGCCTTTAAAGGCATCACCGTTAATGCCATCACGCCAGGCTACATTGCTACAGAAATGGTCATGGCCGTGGATGAAAAAATTCGTGAGAGTATCATTAAACAAATTCCTGTCGGTCGCCTTGGAGAACCCGAAGAAATTGCTGCTTGTGTCGCATTCTTGGCATCAGATGACGCCGGTTTTATCACAGGGTCAACCTTAAGCGCCAATGGCGGACAATATATGCAGTAAGGTCAATCCGGTTGAGATTTAACCGCTTTGAGTCAGCTGAATATCACACTCTGAATCTTAGTTCATTGGCATGTATTGGCCGATTCAACAATAATTTCGCCAATGAGTTTACAATCATCTTCAGTAAACGTAAGTGGTATTCGCATGTCGAATAAATGATCAAGAATATTGATTGTATTCGGGCATTCATGATTGACGATGTATTGCCAGCTATCAAATCGTGAAGTATATCCCTTCGGCTGCTTATCGCCAAACCATTTCAGCTCAACTCCCCTCTTGTGAGATAGATCAAGAAATTTGCTAACAAATTGTGGGTTGTCTGAAAGGACAAAAAACTGAATCGATGAGCCCACAAAACTTTCTTTAGGTGATCGTTCAATCACTTCAATCACGGGTGAATTTTTTAATTTATTTGCAATCGCATAATATCGTCTGTTCCACTTTCTACATTGTTTAGGTAAATCAACAAGTTGTGGTCGAAGAATTGCCGCCCTCAGATTATCCATTCGCCCCGAACAGTTAGGATAGTGAAGTCTCACTGCTTCAAAATTTTCCAAGCTCGGGCGTGATTGATGTCGATTATACAGCATATAGCTTCCCGAAAGAATAATTGCTTTAGCCATTGTCTCTGAACAATCGGAGACAAGCAATCCACCCTCTCCAGAATTAATATGCTTATATGTCTGGGTTGAGAAGCAACTCACGAGACCGAATTTCCCAGAAGGAGTACCGTTCCAATATGCTCCCATTGTATGTGCACAATCTTCAATAAGAATCAATTTTAACTGCTTACAGATTGCTGATAGTATTTCCATGTCACAGATGTGCCCTCGCATATGTGATAAGACTAGCTTCTGGGCTCCAGATTGTTTTGCCTTTGATTCTAGATCATTGAAGTCTATGGTCAAATGGCGATTACTTTCAACCAATACGGGTTGAGCCCCAACACTTACAATTGCCCCTGGTACGGGAGCTAATGTAAAGGCATTGGAAAGAATTTTTTCATTCGTTCTGACACCGATTGCTCTTAGTGCACAAGCAATTGCATACCCCCCTGAGGCAACAGCAAGGCAGTATTTTGAACCCATTAATTGAGCGAACTCCTCTTCTAATTTAGCTGCTTCTGCCACCTCTTCATTATGGACATTATACCTATGGAGTCGGCCATGATTCATCACTTCAACAGCTGCATTAATTGCATCTTTAGATAAAGCTTCTTGTTGTGTAAATCTTTTGCTAAATTGTCGCATAGTTGACCGTCAAGAAATCAATGCATCGGCGAGAGCTGGAAGTGTTGCAAAGTTCATCAAAACTCTGTCTGGGTCAAGGTCTTCGTATGCGCTTCCCGGAGGTCCAAAGCCGACTAGGATTATTGGGATCTGAGCATTTCTTGCCGTTTGATAATCGGTTAAAGTATCTCCAACTAAAATAGATTTTGCCATAGCTCCACCAACAGACTCTATTGATTTGATAAGGACCTGTGGGTCGGGCTTACGAAAAGGATAAGTGTCAGCCCCAATCAGAGCTTCAAACTTATCTAAAATTCCGAGGTTGTTAAGTAGAATCCGAGCCAATCGCTCGGGTTTATTGGTACAAATACCTAGTACCCATTCATAATGAATGAGTGTCTTCAAGGTCATTTCTACATCATCATTGAGTTTGGTAAACGTGTCAATTGCTCCTTCATAATGAATGAGTAGCAAGGAATACTGTTCATTAATTAACTCTTCACTCGGTTTGACGTTTAGTTTTTTGAATCCTAGGGAAAGCAATGCCCTACCCCCTTTTAAGGCTGTTAACTTATCCGTTTCAGGGCAAAGAAGTTTGCCCTTGCCTAGTTGAATGAAACATTGATTGGCCGCATTGATTAAATCATGTCCAGTATCGGCTAAGGTGCCATCTAGGTCAAAAATTATTGACTTCCTGTTATTCGTCAAATCGGTAACTTTCCAATTTTTAATCAATATTGATCTGATTGTTTGTACTTATTTGAGTATAAATAAATGTATGACTGTAGAGTTGATTTTAGAATCCACAACTTTCTTTCCGATTTTTATATCCACCTGTATCCACTTAAAAAGTTAAATTATCTTTCTTCCTGAGGTCAACATTCATTTCATTTAAATTCTCAATATATCAAAAGCCAACCTTTGGTCAACATTCGTAACTTTCAAGCGTAAACGATCAAGTTTAGGGAAAGGATTTTTTACGAATAGTATTTCGGGTCACAGGAGCGGTTGATGCCATCGCTCCTCTTCATGATTCATACCCCATCCCAGAGGACTAAATATTGAAAGCCGCATCCACTGCATGATAGGTCTGGCTCGTTTATGCCAGATGAATCGCTATCATCTCCTGGCACTTAGCCCTCAGTATTTGAACCGATTGATACCAGACCATATTCAGTATCGCCTAGTTCAAACTATATTTGGCCGCCACATGCGTACCTAGTTCCACAACCGTTCTCTTGGCGGACGTGGTCAAACCCATGAGATTCAGTTTCTCAACCACCTCCGTCCTAGTCATCTGGATCACGGTGTGCACCGACGATGATACCATTTATTGATTCGGTTAGATTGTTTAGTAATCAATTGAAGATGCCGTTGGCGTATTTTTTGATGACGGCTTGATCCTTTCTTTTAGCGCAACATTGGACGGTGATTCCGTTTGACTTTGATGTCCAGTATTGCATCCTTGGGTTGCTCTAGGAGACGTGTTGTATAGGTGCTGATAACCACTCCGATTTAACCGACATTCATGATAATACCCGCGACGACACCATTAACCACTGGCACTAAAAGTAAATCCTTGTTGCCAACCGTTAAATACTAGCGGTTGGCTGTTGACTTGCGGATAACCGCACGGAACGGTTGACCCTCTGGATAGAGGGTTCTAAATTTTCGCTGCAGACGACACTGTCCCATGCGGAGAATTGAGTTTATCCTCCTGGATCTTGACCTTGTCCGGTATGGTAAAGGACTGTAAGGTATTTCGCCTTTTCTTGAAACGTTGCCCCCCCCCGACTGATATTTCAGGACCGAACAGGTCATACCAGAGTGATAATCGGTCAACCTCAAATCATCCTTCCTTAATTGCGTCACTCGTTGATAGAGAGAAAACGATAAAACGGACGGGGTACTCCCCTGTGACCCTGGCTTGGGTATATGCGGTCATCTTTTGACTCTGCATAGCATTCCAGATAAAGCGACAGTATCCGCTTGGGCGACCAACTTCTTGGCTGTGGTCGTATTACCAAGAACCAGACGATACGAAATAGTGCGATGGACGAAAGTTGAGATTTATCAAAAAAAGGATGAGAGAGAGGTATGAGGAAAGCGTCAATAACTAACTTGTCAATGAAATATTTTGAATCATCACAAAAAGTTGAAAATTATTCAAAAAAAATATAGCACAAAAATGATGAATATATGCTAATGTAAATCCATAAAATACAATTTAATAATATTATTGTAACTTGTATCAGTCAAAAAAGAGTAAGATTTTATAATACCCCTCCCCCAAAACCTCATATAACACACAACAAATGTCAGTAACACAAATTTCTTCATTCGCTCACAAAGAGGATTGATCCACTAATACATCCACAAATTCAACAAAATCGCCATAGGGGGGGGGGTAAAAGTTAATGATTGTGTGTAGTCTCCTTCACCGAGCCGTGATAACAGGCTCTCTGATTGTAACTTTCGTTTTATGTTTGATGGTGGCTTCAGAAGTAGAGGCGCAATCACATATGTTTATCCCAAATGGATTAAGTGTTTCCCAAACAGGAACAGGTAGTGATTTTGTTCTAAGATGGAATGTTGAACGTGATAAACCACCAGTTTTCACAATCAAGGGAACACAAGTTCAGATTGAACCTCAATCTGTTTCTGGCTGGCCGTGGTGTGATGAATGGGAGACCAAACTTGTTTCTGATGGAAAGGCGGGCACCATTGAGAAAAACACGTACGTGGCACTCACGGATAGGGCAAAGTGTGGAAATGGCCACCACTGGTCTAGTTCAGGAAAAATTACATCACTTACAGTAAACAGCAATACGCTTTTTTGTGTAGCACCGCCACCATCCCGAGGTCGGCGAACCACAAACTCATGTCCATACAATCAAAGTGACCGCTTGGGTGCAGAAGCAGTGAACAGACTGTTACCACAGCCTGCCACCTGTTACAAGGCCAGAGTCAGAACCGTGTTTCACATAGAACGCACCACAGATTGGCTATCAAGTTGGTCACCAACATTGAACTTTTGTACAGACAGTCTGCCACGTGTGGTTACATTTATTAATGGACCGAGTGAAATAAATGAAAATGATTCCGCCACGTTCAAGGTAGACATAGGGGAGATTCAAACCGAAGAAACAATTATTGGCCTATCTTATTCTTCAAGTAATGGGGCTGTCAGAGGGGATAGTTGTGACACCCCAGGGGTTGATGTTGTTGGTCCTGAATCTGTATCCATTCCGGCTTATCAAACCGAAAGTGCTGATGTGACTCTGACAGCTTGTCTGGACAGTTCATTTGATGCCGGTGAATCAATTCAGGTTTCCTTTGACACGACTTATTCCAAAGGAGCCACGAAGGAGTTATCAATAACAATATCTGATACAACGTCACCAAAGCAAGTAACCGGACTCACTGCAACTGTTGGACCAGAACCGGCGGGTGGAGTGCTGAAAATTAGTTATATACCTCCAACTAAAGGTACATTTTCTGGCTATGATTTACTTTGGACATCGGCATCTCAATCATCAGTACCCGATAATGCACCTGGTGGTGGGAATAACCCTAGTATGAGTTGGGTTGGCAGAGGGCTTTCTGACAGTGAGATTAGCACTAGAAGCGCTGAAATCAGTGGACTAAACAATAATGTTGAATATCGTATTCGAGTACGTGCTAGAAGTACCAATGGTGTCGCTAGTCCTTGGGCATTCACAACTGGAACACCAAAGGCAACCCTTGATACACCTACCATTACCACTGTTGAAGGTGGTTTCGAAAAGATGACAGCTAATTGGGGCGAAGTTACAGGAGCAAACAATTACACTATCCAATATCAAATAGTTGGTAAAGGTTATTGGACACGAAAAGGTGGGCAAAGTAATCTAAATCGGATTGTAATTCCCGACGATATTCCTGGTGGAAATGACCTTAATGGTGGTGAAACATACCAAGTTCGGGTCAAGGCGCAACATACAAATGGTGATTCTTTTGAAAGTGGCTGGAGTGGTTGGAGTTCAGCGACTGTAAAAAGTTCATCAAGTGTAACATTATCCTCTTCTACAACCCGAGTCCATGAAGGCCAAGAGGTAGTTCTAACGGCAACCTTATCCAAGGCATTATCTGAAAAAACAAAAATCCCCCTCAGTGGAAGAATAGAAAAAATTATCATTCCTGCTGGACAAACAACTGGGAAAATATCGATTCCAACTGAGGTTGACGATGATGCTGACCAGGAAACTGTAACCTTCAGTTTTGGGGATTTACCAGAGGGAATCCGAGCAGGAACAACATCAAGCATAGAAATTACAGTTACAGACAATCCTGTCAATGTGTCAATATCTGTTGGTCCAGAAACAGTACGAGAAGGTGGAAGTGTAACCATCAAGGTTCTAGCGGACAGGGCATTTCAGGCTGACAAAGATATTCCAGTAATAATATCTTCTGCTGGTTTGGTTGTATCAAATATTCCGTACAATATTACGATAACGATACCAGCAGGTTTTGTATCAGGTACAAAAGTTGTTGAAATACCCCACCAAGATTTCGATTACAAACAAATTACTGCAAGCCTTGGGAATCTTCCCGAAGGACTGACTCCAGAAACTTCTACGGCAGTATTTAGTGTAGAAAATCTTGCTGACATAAAACCAAGTGATAGTGGGATATTCTCGTCCATAACGATTAACGATGATACCGCAACTCTTGTATTGGGAAGGGGTGCTGGAAGACCCGATAACGGATCATATCACGTATCTTGGATATGTAATGGGAGCAAAGCGTATGGTGGATATTTTGATATGAAAGGTCCCTACGCATTAACGAAAATCAGGGTGCGTAAGAACTCCCCTGAACTTTCTAAGTGTAGAGAGGACAACAGCTTCGGAATACGACTTCAAGTAGTACCAAAAGGCTATTTCTTAAATGTCGCTAGACCGACAGTTCAGAGCTATGACAATAGTAGTAAAGGTAGGTCTAACCCTAGAACAAACAAACTGGTAACGATTAGCTTTCCCAATGCTCCTGCAAGACAAGTACAAAAAACGTATTCAACTAAAGTCAGCATTTTAACTAAGGGTTCTGTCAGAGAATTGACGTGTGAAGGCGCACAATGTCCTTCGAATGAATATTGGTATGGTTCTAGATACTTGGACTTCCACGTAAATCTTTCACAAGCATCAACAGACAGGGTTGCAGTGCCATATGAAACTCGTGATGGTTCTGTAAGTATGAATGGTGGGAATGGTGGTAGTACAACACAACAAGCGAAAGGTGGAAGCACTTGTTCTGTTGGAGTGACAACCGGAAGTCCGGGTGTAAATAATCATGCTGACTATATCTCTCAAAGAGGGAGTCTGATATTTGAACCAGGCGAAACACAGAAAACCGTCAGGGTAGAAATTTGTGATGATACTCATGAGGATAGTGGTGAAACTTTTTGGGTTGCAATTTTAGATCCAATTGAGAATGCGTCTCGTGCGAGGGGCCCTATAGGGTTTGGGGCATATGGACAAATATTCAACCATGATCCACAATGGAATCCAAAACCATTGGTTGAATCACAAAAAGGCTCACTCACGGCCACTTTTGCTGAACTTCCAATAGAACATGACGGTTTAAACCCCTTCACATTAAATGTCAGATTGAATACAGAATTTGATCTTACCAGTGAACATTTTGACATTCAACTTGGAAAAATCAAGCAACTGACAAAAGTAGAAGATACCCTTTGGAGTATTCAAATCAATCCAAAAAATTGGAAGGATGTTGGCGTTGCATTGACTAATCCTCCTGTTTCAAATGTTGAAGAAACCAACATTACGATTCAAGGTCCAGTCAGAATACGTGTGGATGGTGCCAGAGCAAAAGAAGGCGTACAAAATTCTCTTGACTTTAAGGTAACTTTGAATCGTGTTGCAAGTAATGAAGTATCTGTTGATTATGAAACAGCAAGTAACTCAGCAGCAGAAGACGATTACGTTGCCACTCAAGGTACTCTGGTGTTTGCTATTGGTGAGACGGAAAAAACTGTTTCAGTACCAATTATAGATGATTCAATTGATGAAGGTAAAGAAACAATGAACCTTTTGCTTTCAAATCCAAAAGGTGCATATCTACGAAACATTCATAAACAAGCAAAAGGTGAGATCCGAAACAGTGACCCACTGCCAAAAGAATGGGTTGTACATTTCGGTCGAACTGTTGGCGACCACATTACCAGTACAGTGTCAAATCGATTGCAAAGTGACCGGTTAAATTCTCACGTTGTCATTGCCGGTCATCCGGTTGGTATGTCTCAATCAAATAACGTTGAATCATATCATGACGAATACAGTCCTGTATCAATGAGTATGCGTGAATTCTTATTAGGCAGCTCATTCAACATAACATCAAACGGTGAAAATGAAAATCAAAGGCCTGCGATCTGGGGGCAAGTCACACAAAGTAATATCAGCAGCACAGATAAGCTTAATATTGATGGAAAAGTAATCACTGGAACGTTTGGAATAGATAGGGATTGGGGTCGAACAACTGCTGGATTGTCATTGAACTTCAGTGAAGGTAAGGGAACATTCAATAATTCAAATTCCAATGGTACAATTACGAGTAATATGACAGTTGTCAGTCCTTATATGAAATATAAAATGACTGAAAATCTTTCGGTCTGGGGTCTTGTAGGTGCTGGTAAAGGAAGTTTGGAAATGACTGAATCAATCACCATTACCAAAACAGATCTTTCATTGCAGATGGGGGCTGTGGGAGCATATGGTAATTTGCTAACAGCTGGCGAAATTGATCTTGCAATAAAATCAGATGCAATGTTTGTGCGCACAAAGTGGGACCAAATATCAAATGAAACTGAAACGTCGGTTGATTCAAGTAGATACCGTTTGATATTTGAAGGTTCGAGTAGTATTGAAATGAGCGGCGGTATGTTGCGACCATCTTTAGAATTTGGTGTTCGATACGATGATGGCGATGCTGGAAGTGGGACTGGTACTGAAGTTGGTGGAGGAATCACATATTCGACTGCCGGAATGTCTTTTAATGTGAATGCCCGAAAACTATTGACACATACCAATTCCAATTACAATGATTGGGGCATGTCAATAGGTTTCAGACATGACCCAGATGAAATGAAAAGAGGATTGTCGTTGTCAGCGACAACTGATATAGGCGTGTCAACAAAAGGAACAAATGAATTATGGAATGCCTCCGATATTCAATCTTTGGAATCACCAACTGAACTGACTCAAACAACTAACTTCACAGTTGGCTATGGCCTTCCTGCATTCAAAGGACACTACACAGGAACACCAAATTTCAGCGTTCAAGTGTCAGATAATGAAAATCGTGAATATAAGATTGGTTATAGTTTGGCTTCTATACAGTCAGATGTTGATATCAATTTTGATGTTATGAGACGGGAAGCAATGAATACTGACCCTAGACATAGCTTAATGCTTGGGATTGTGACCAGTTGGTAAAATGTTTGAAATGTCAGTAAAGGGCACCTCTGATTTACAATTTTCAGAGTTCTCCTTAAGCAGCTTCCAATTTTTAGTGCAGTAACAGAATTTCACTAAACTTTTCGTTTTTATCTTGAGTATCTCTAGCCAATCCAAACCTAAAAATATTATTCCAAAACGCCTTGACCAACTCCGAAAACAATAGTAGTGCTGGCCGCTGCTGAGGACTCGGCTGGCTTCTTATCAGACAGCAATGGAGGCCTGTCCTTGTATTGGTCCACCGAACATCCGTTTCCCATTGCCATATTTTTTAACCTCTTCCCACGCCCAAGGAATATTTTTATGACTCCAGGTAATCCAGGCAAGAGTATTGAATACCTCATGAGCCTCTAGTTTTCGGTCTTCATCAAAGAGGTTTTTTCTCAATGAGGGTTCCAAGTTTACATCAAAAAGGAAGCAATTACTTGAGGGATTCAAGCGGGTCACAAGAACAAAAGAAGTTCTAAGAAAAAATAAGATTGAGGAAAACAATATTGAAATTATCTACTTTGGAATACATTGACATAGCCTGATTGTGAAACCCTTCCCATCATTCTCGCCTTGGGAGTGCTCAATGATTTTGAGTCAATGTCATTGAACAGTTGATTGAATGAAACATTATTTTATTAGAACATTGGACACAACAACATTAACATTGTTGGATTGAGAGCCAAATCATCATTGGGTTGAGTAGTATTGATAATGAGTATAACAGTAGTTATTCTTGGTGCTGGAAAAGGCACGAGAATGAAGTCAAAAAAGACTAAAATTCTCCATGAAATCGGTGGTATCCCGATTTATTTGCATGCTTTGAATTCGACAGAAGGTCTCGTTCCAAGCAAAACTTTATTCGTTACATCTCGAGATAATCAAGCCTTAATTGAATCGTTGCAACATTTTGATGTCAAAGCTGATGTCGTAATTCAGGATGAACAATTAGGGACGGGAGATGCAGTCGCAGTGGCTTTACAAAGTCTTCCTGAATTAACGGGGATTGTAGTCGTGCTTTATGGTGATACACCATTCGTCAAAACATCAACATTAACAAAATTGGTTAGGTCTGTTGAACAAGATGTACCTTTTGCTTTTTTAGGCTTTGAGACACTACATCCAGGCAATTATGGCAGGATAAAGTTAGATACTGAGGGCTACATCCAAAAAATTACAGAGGCCAAAGACTGCAATCATGTTGATTCTTCACTATCACTCTGCAATAGCGGGATATTTTGTTCCCAAGTTGATGTACTTACCAAATTATTACCTCAGATCAGCAATGAGAACTCAAGTGGAGAATACTACCTTACGGATATCGCTCACTTAGCTTCAGAGCAAGGAATCAAGACACGCTTGGTTCAATGTGATGAACACGAAACTTTGGGAATTAACACCCGAAACGATTTAGCAGTTGCTGAACACGTCTTCCAATCTCAAATGCGAAACCGTTTCATGTCAGAGGGTGTAACACTCATTGACCCCAATAGTGTTTACTTTAGTATTGATACCAAAATTGCTCCAGATGTTGTTATTGAACCTAATGTAAAAATCGGAAAAGAAGTTTCCATTGATACCGGTGCCGTAATTCATTCATTTTCATATCTTGAGGGATGTACTATTTCTGAAGGTGCTCAAATTGGCCCCTTTGCCCGAATACGTGCCAGTTCAGAAATTTCAAAGGATGCCAAAGTTGGCAATTTTGTTGAAGTCAAGGCGTCTAAATTAGGTGCCCGGACAAAAGTGTCGCATTTATCTTATGTTGGTGATGCATCAGTAGGTGAGGAAACTAATATTGGTGCTGGAACGGTCTTTTGTAATTACGATGGAGTTTCAAAAAATAAGACCGTTGTTGGTAGCCAAACCTTTATTGGTTCGAATACGCTTTTGATTGCCCCTGTTGAAATAGGCAATGAAGCCTTTACAGCTGCTGGTTCAGTTATCAACCAGAATGTACCCGATCATTCACTCGGTATAGCACGCAAAAGGCAAAAAAACTTGCTCAATAAGGCTCCCAACCACAAATTCAGGAAGGGGTAAAGCAATGTGTGGGATTATCGGCTATCTTGGTCCTCATCAAGCATCGCCAATTATTATTGAAGCACTTAGAAGACTTGAATATAGAGGTTATGATAGTGCAGGTATTGCAACCCTAGACAATGGTACACTCAATCGAAGAAGAACATCAGGACGAATCAATAATTTAGCTGACTCATTGGTCCAAGAACCAATTCGCGGAAAAATAGGAATTGGTCATACAAGATGGGCTACGCATGGCCTCCCAAACGAACAAAATGCACATCCTCACAATTCTTGTTCTATTTCGGTTGTGCATAACGGCATCATCGAAAATTTTAAACAGATAAAAGAAAATCTTTTAACCCAAGGGTACGAGTTCTCATCAGAAACTGATACTGAAGTTGTTCCAATTTTAGTGCAAAGCTTCATTGACAGGAATGCGAAACCGATTGAAGCCGTTCATCAAGCGATGAAAGTTCTCCAAGGGCAGTTTGCATTATGTTTTTTATTTGCAGGAGAAGACGATGTTATAATTGTTGCTCGTCAAGGTTCTCCCCTTGTGATAGGTCACGACCAGGATGCTATGTTTGTTGCTTCAGATGCATTGGGTTTAGCGGGTCTCACTGATAATATAACCTACCTAGAAGATGGTGACTCGGCAATTATCTCTCAACAAGAGCTTATTATTTTTGATGTTAATCAAAAACCCGTGAGTCGAAGCAAAACGATTGTATCAATTGACTCAGCCGTTAACCCCAAAGGTAACTATAAGCATTTTATGCTCAAAGAGATCCATGAGCAACCGGAATCGATCTCACGAGCTCTAGAAAGCCTCTTTCAATCAGGTCAACTCAATGACCAAACTGTAGATCAAATTTGCCAGCAGCCGATCAATTGGGTAAATTTAATTGGATGTGGGACCGCATATTATGCTTGCCAAATTGCGAGTTACTGGTTTGAAAAGTTAATCAAAATCCCCGCAAGGGCAGAAATTGCTTCAGAGTTTCGTTATAGAAATGCTGTCATCAAACCCGATGACTTATCTATCTTTGTTAGCCAATCAGGTGAAACTGCTGACACACTTGCAGCCTTAAGGTATGCCCGTGATTGTCATAGTAACAATCTTTCAATTCTTAACAATCCTGCTTGCTCTATGGAACGAGAAAGTCAGCGAGCATTATCAATTCACGCGGGGTTTGAGTTCAGTGTTGCCTCGACTAAAGCATTTACGAGCCAACTGACAGTACTATTGAGTTTAGGACTCATTATAGGGTATCGCAAAGGAACTGTAACCCATGAAGAGTTTAGCACTATTAAGTCTGACTTGTTTGAATTGCCAAAGTTAGTTGATGCCGTCATTGGTTTGCGTGACGACATAATAAAGATAGCAGAGTTTATATCGGATTGCCCTGCCGTCATATTTATAGGGCGTGGACTTATGTATCCCACTTCGCTAGAAGGTGCACTTAAACTCAAAGAAGTGACTTACATTCACGCTGAAGGCATTGCCGCAGGGGAATTGAAACATGGTCCAATTGCCCTTGTCGATAAAACTGTTCCAACAGTTGTTCTCGCTCCCTCTAATGACTTGTTTGTGAAAACAATAAGCAACCTAAAGGAAATCAGAGCACGTGGAGGCCCAGTTATATTACTAACCGATAGCGAGGGTCTCGTTCAGGCCGGTGACGATACTAATTTTGCTTTGACTTTACCAAAGATTAATCCACTACTTACTCCCATTCTTTACACCGTTCCCTTGCAGTTACTAGCGTATTTCACTGCTACCAAAAAGGGCTTGGATGTAGATAAGCCAAGGCATCTTGCCAAGTCGGTAACCGTTGAGTAATTCTAAAATAGATAGATGCACATACTGGGAAATGCTGGCAAGTGTTCAAAGTAGTTATACAGTTTTTCAAATACCGACAGAAATTTTCGTATATCCTTCAAAAGATTCATAGACTATTTGACACTTTTAACAGGTGCCTGTACAGGCATTTACGTAGCGACAAAAAAATGCGACATTATGATATCCCGTGTCATAGCTAAAGACCGAAGTAAGGAATAGGAGGATTGCTCTGATTAAAGCTCCTTGATTATGCAATTATTCTTTAACCGGCACAATAAACTCCCTCATGCTACTGAAAGTAGCATGTATAGTCAGCGAGTCTTAAAATTTGTGATTAAAAGGGTGGATGTAATGCCAAAGCAAGTGTTGCTTCAATGTCTCTGACCGAGTTTGTAACTGCCCGCCCAATAATGTCCATATTACGAACTTGTTTTATTCGGCTTTGGCATTTTTTGTATTGTACTTCTGAGAGAATATGCTTGAATATTCCGCAAGCATCCACTAAGCCAATGATAACGATGTCTCTAGGACTGGGAATTTTATCACTAAACAAAACATCAAGTATTCGTAGCTTTACTTCCTGCTCTACTTTGCCGTCTAAAACCGGATAGCGTCTTGTCCGAAACACCCATAAAAACCGGTCATCAATCTTTTCAAGCACTTTCTTTTCAACCAAGCGGTTGAGTGCCAGAAGTTTTATTCTCTCGGAGTCCAAAGCAAGTGATTCAACCCAAGCTTTGGCATCCTTTTGTTCAGAATTTTCAGAAATTTCTTTTAGAATAGGGTCTAAGAGTTTGTCTCCTGTTGGAGTTGGGTCAATGACTATAATCTTTTCCAGATCAGAATCAATCTTGTCCAACATTGCCAAGTCCATCATCACTGCTCCAGCAAGGACGCAGCGCATTGATAGTTCAGGTACATGGAGAATCCGTCCTGACTCATCTTCAATCAGCATTAGCATTATTTCTTCGGGAAAACTAAGCATTCATTTTATCTTTCGCTATTAAAGGGGATACAATATGTCATATTGAAATAATACATCAACTCATCAAGAAGTTCAATTACTTTGATTTGCAGTAATCAATAATAATTCTCAGCCAAATTATAATTCTAGAGTGATAAAGTGAATGGCGACGATTAAGTACTTATTATTGTTGATGCATCCAAGATGCCCTTGCAGGGTTTAATTATGGGGAAACTAGTTTATAATTCCTCATTTCATCACTAATTGATTTAACGATGTGTCATTTAATTTCAACTGAAATTAAACCATTGTAATATAAATGGCGACATAACTTCTTTGCTCTTAACTTTTTCCATTTAATTAACATGCTAAATGAAAATTTATTTGCCCAACCATTGGACCAGTTCAAGCCATTGATTGATCCATATATGCGGCGAATAAACTATCTCCGAGTATCTGTAACTGACCGGTGCGATTTTCGCTGCCAGTATTGTATGTCAGAAAATATGGTCTTTTTGCCCAAAAAGGATCTCATGACCTTAGAAGAACTTGACCGATTGTGTACAATATTTATTCAACTTGGGGTTACCAATATACGACTCACTGGGGGTGAACCACTAGTAAGAAGAGGACTTCTTGATTTCATTAAAAACATGTCGCGTCACCTTAACACCGGGGCTTTAAGCGAACTTACTTTGACTACCAATGGATCACAATTAACCCGATTGTCAAAGCCTTTATATGATTTAGGAGTGCGACGGCTCAATGTCTCATTGGATACACTTGACCCCGACAAATTTAAGCAAGTTACACGTTGGGGTAATTTTAGCAAAGTGATCAATGGCATTATGACTGCTAAAGAATGTGGACTCAAAATCAAAATAAATACTGTTGCCTTGAAGGGATTTAATGAAAATGAACTTTTCGATTTAACCTCATGGTGTGCCCAAAATGAATTTGATATTACCTTTATTGAAGTTATGCCAATGGGTGACATCGGTAATGAAAACCGCATTGGACAATTTTGGTCACTAAAAAACCTACGACAAAGGCTTGAAGAGCGCTACACTTTGATTGATACGCCGGAACGAAGTGGCGGGCCAGCAACCTATATTAAAGTCTGGGAAACAAATCAGAAAATTGGCTTTATTACTCCCCTAACCCATAATTTTTGTGAAAGTTGCAATCGTGTAAGAGTCACCTGTACAGGTGAACTATTCATGTGTTTGGGACAGGAAGATAAAGTTGACCTGAAAACGCCTCTTCGCAAATACCCCAATGACGACCGCCCAACTATTGAGACAATTCGCAGAGCTATTGAAGCGAAACCAAAAGGACATGATTTCGACTATTCACGACAAACAATTCAAGGTCAAGTCACCCGCTATATGAACCATACAGGCGGGTAAGCAGAGGAGTATTATGGGAAACAAAATAATAAAATCCGACAAAGAATGGCGGAATCAATTATCTGACTTGTCATATCGAGTCACAAGAAAGGCAGGAACCGAAAGACCATTTACTAATGACAACTTTCCGAAGTGCAAAGGTAGGTTTATATGCATTTGTTGCGGGGAAGAATTATTTAACTCTGATCACAAATTCGATTCTGGCACTGGGTGGCCAAGTTTTTATAAACCAGTAAATCAAAATAATATTGGCGAAAAAGATGACTTTTCCCTTTTTCGTAAGCGAACAGAAGTCATTTGCAACTCATGTGATGCTCATTTAGGTCATGTTTTTCCTGACGGGCCACAACCAACAGGATTACGATATTGTATTAACGGGTCTGCTTTGAAATTTATCCAGCACACAGATAAACAATAGATTAATCCCTCCAAATTCACTCCTGTAAAATCGTCAGGATTATTATCAATTTATAGGATGGTTGAGTTAAAGTTAAGTAACCATTGCCAAGAATTATCTTAGCTGTGTTTCGGTCTTTCTAATCTACAAAAAACTAGTCACTTTTGGGTTTGATACCTGAACATCTCTCATAGCATTTTAGGAAAATTAAAAATCCTTCTTAAACAAGGTAGAATTTACCCCCGAACAAGATATGAAATCTTTAGGTGGCATTCTGCCCTTATTGATAGATTATGTACGACAAGAAAGTATTTTACCAACTTCCGAGTGATTGTTTCCGCTATCAAGGTGACCTTTTAGTCAGATAGACAACCATACTGTTGAACAATCTTGGTTGGAATTGGGTCTCTAACATTTTCAATTGGAGGTTGAAAAGGTGTTGTTCCATATGGTTCGCACATTTGAGCTTTAGTTCTTTGGTCTACGTAATTAGACTCTTGCATGTCGTTTTCGGCACGGTCAACGCCCTATGCTTCCCTCACCGCGTTCGGTTGGTGACTGGATTTCGGTTGGTGACTGGATGACCATAATAACGATGAATCCGTGGGGCAATTTCAGGTCAAGGGTCAGGCCTATATTCCAAATATTGAGCGAAAGAGAATAAGCGATGTGGAGATAGTAAACAAACTCATATCAAGTACGATTAAGCTGGTGGTATGTTGTCCTCGGGAAAGTTCTCTTAGTCTCGAATGCTTCAGCATGAACCTGGTGCTTTTCAAGAGTTTCCTAATTGTTGTCTTACAAATCTCCTAAATATGCATTAACAACAAAATTTGGGAAACGAAAACTTGTTCAAAACAAAATACTCATCTTGCAATTCGGAAAAATAACTTGCGGTGCATCATCAAACACTGCCCATTGATTTAATTCGTGTTAATGATACGACGGAATTTTGTCAAAATTGATCTCGGCTATCTCCAGTATCAGGGGCAATGAGATCTGGTGTGATTTGGCCAAAACTCCGCATAATTTGTTGTACCAAAGTTAGTCTACCCTTATTCGTTTCAGTAATCTGCTGCGTCAATTGGACTGGCACACCATCTTTAATTCCATAGGTCTCTACATTAGTGACAATAACACCATCGTCAAAGGCAATCAGTACAATTTTTCTATCTGTGACTACGGGCGGCTTTAACCCTTCGGCATAGATTTCGTTTTCAACATATATCCAAGTCGTTCCGTACTCTTCATCAACGAGTGTTGGAGTTCCAATCAGACTGAAAACATCTATTTGAGTTGACACACCAACTTCAATATTTTCTAACTCACTTGGTTGTGGAGCATAACCATGCTGCGTGGTGATTCCTGTACATGCTCCTATAAATAGAGATACGAAAAGAATGGTTTTTAGTCGAAATAGTGGTTTCATAAATTGGGACCTATGCATCTTCAGAAGGTTTAATTGATAACCTGTGTTACCTATATATACTATGAATCGTTTGAACTACAAATTTAAGGAATGGCTCAGCGTCCTCATCCAGCTCATAATGTACAATGTCGTAAGTGAGTTGAGTGTTAAGGCAATACAAACTGAACTGATATTATTTTAATCTTCAAATTGAAAGTAACAATATAAAATCTCAATTTTGTGTTGGGTAAGCTTATGATAAAACGTTTTGTAAAGGTTCAAAAAATAAAAATTGCCGACCTGACTCTAGGTACGAATTATCATTTCATTTTTATCCCCAATCAAATTGCGCGAAACAACTTGCGTGATGACTTAAAAATTCTTTCCATCAACTCTTTGCAAGTCAAAGGAATCATGCGTTCGATAACTCCCGAAGAATGGGTATTTCAAGGCAACTTTCGGGCACGTATTACTCAATCTTGTATCATAACCTCCGAACCACTCAAGAATACAATCAATTGCAAATTTTCCAGACGCTATGTTAAAGATAAAAAATTACTTGCCCCTACCACAGATAACAAAATCCCCGAAAATGATGAACTGGAGTTATTACAACCTGACATAAACCTCTTTGAGCTTGCCCGTGAATTGTTGTTTCTTGAGATTCCTGAATATCCTTCCAAATCAGGAGCTGACTTCAAATTTGAAAATGACCGCGATGATTATGAACCTCAGCCACACTTTCCCATTGACAATCCGTTCTTCAAACTCAAAGAAATCTATCCCGAACCACATCAAAAAACAAATACAATACCTTGTAAAGAAGGGTAATTTGTTTATCTATTTTTCATTTCCTAATCTAAGTCACAGAATGGGGTGTTTATCTTTGACACCTTTGACAATTTAATCGGTTCAAATTATGGCTGTTCAACAAAATAAAGTAAGTCGGGCGCGCAGAAATAATCGTCGTTCACACGATGCAATCGTAGCAAAACATTTACGTGAATGCGAATCATGTGGGGAAATGAAGCGCCCCCACCATATCTGCCTTAATCCCCAATGCGGCATGTATCGTGGCAACCAAGTTCTCTCCTCTGATACTGACGACATTGAAGAAGAATAAATAAACGATTTAAATGGACTTTAGGGGGAAGCCATCACTACGATAGCTATTGACGCCATGGGAGGCGACCGGGGTCCACGTGCCGTTTTAGCTGGCATGAATAAGGTTGCAAAAAAATTCCCAAATTCTCAATTTATTATTCACGGTGACAAAGCCGCCATTGCCCCGCCCCTTCAGCGTTACAAATTGTTACGGCAAAGATGCCAAATTAAGCATACCGATCAAGTCGTATCAATGGATGCCAAACCAAGCCAAATTATTCGCAATGGTCGCGATAGTTCCATGTGGAAAACGATTGAATCTCTCAAAGAAGGTTTTTCAACCGTTGCCGTTTCCTGCGGTAACACTGGAGCTCTTGTGGCCACATCTTTATTTAATCTCAAAAAATCTCCTGGTGTATCCCGGCCGGCCATAGCCTGCTTGTGTCCTTCTTCTAATCCCGCAGGTTACAATGTTTTGCTTGACGCCGGAGCAGATATTAGAGCAAACAAAGATGATCTGCTCTGCTTTTCGATTCTTGGGAATCAGTTTGCCAAATATGGTCTATCTATCAATAATCCAAGGGTTGGGATACTCAATGTTGGTACCGAATCACACAAAGGACGACCTGAAATCAAAGCCGCTTACGATCTCGTCAATCAGATTCAGGAAAATTATGGCTTTGAATTTGTTGGCTTCGTCGAGGGAACAGATATTTTTTCATCCGCCGTTGATGTGATTGTTACCGATGGCTTCACTGGTAATACGGCAATAAAAAGTTCCGAAGGTGCGGCATTAGTTATTAGGAAAAACCTGAGAGAAGCCTTCCAATATACACCTTTTTCGCGAATTGGAGGCTTTTTTGCATATACTTCTCTTCGCCGCTTTTTTAAAAAAATAGATCCTCGTCAGTCGAACGGAGGTGTCTTGCTTGGTCTTGAGGGCGTCGTAATTAAATCGCACGGTGGATCAGATCCTGTTGGGATTGCTGCAGCCATAACACTCGGATTGAAATTAGCAAATTCAAAAAATTTATGCTAGTTTCATACTCTTGACATATTCGTTTACATGAAGTTTAGATAAACCTGATTTATGCCTACCTACAGTTCTGTAATCACTGGGACGGGGCACCATCTCCCAAAGAGAGTCATCGCCAACAGTTATTTTGAAGACAAACTAGACACCTCAGACGAGTGGATTATTACGCGTACGGGAATCAAGCAAAGATACTTTGCCGACCATGAGGAAACGACATCAACACTTGGTATTGAGGCAGCAAAGAAAGCCATTAGTGATAGTGGGGTCGCACTCTCAGATATAGACCTAATTCTTGTAGCAACCTCAACCCCTGATTTAACTTTTCCTTCAGTGGCAACCCAAATTCAAGCTGGATTGGGTATTGAAAAAGGGTGTGCCTTTGATATCCAGGCCGTCTGTGCCGGATTTGTTTTTGCTGTAGCGAATGCCAATGCTCTAATCAAGGCCGGTGAGGCGACCAAAGCTCTCGTCATTGGGACTGAGACCTTCTCCCGTATACTTGATCAAAAAGATCGGTCAACTTGTATTCTATTCGGTGATGGTGCTGGGGCAATTGTTCTTGAAAAAACCGAAGTGGTTGATGATGGAAAACAAGCTGGAATCTTGGCTACAGATCTTAATTCTAACGGCCGCTACCGTGAATTGCTTTATGTTGATGGTGGTGTTTCAAGCACCCAGACTACAGGATATTTACGCATGCAAGGGCGCGAAGTTTTTCGACATGCCGTCAATAAATTGGTTTCTTCTTCTGAACGGGTCATGAACAAAGCAAATCTAGACACAATTGACTGGGCTGTCCCCCATCAAGCTAATTTTCGTATCATCCAACAAACCTCTCAACGGTTGAATTTGGATAAAGATAAAGTGATCCTAACTTTGGATAAACTTGGCAACACATCGGCGGCTTCAATCCCGATTTCTCTCTCAATAACCAATCAAGAGGGTAAATTCAAACCAGGGGATATCATTTTATCACATGCCATCGGCGGGGGTTTTTGCTGGGGTTCATTTGTGTTTAGATGGCAATAGAATTAAGATATAGATAGTGTATCAGTTGTTTTGACTGTAAAACTTAAGGGATTGGATAGCGATTGTTTTTAGGGTCAATGGGATGAATAAAGGGGTTTTTGTTAAACAAGACTTGATTAATATTATTCATGAGAAACATGGGCTTTCAAAAAGTGATTGCCGCCGATTAGTTGATCGGATATTTGACGAAATCATCAGCTCCATCGCCACTCAAGAAAGTGTTAAATTAACTGCCTTTGGAACATTTAAGGTGATTCGTAAAAAAGGTCGTACGATTAAGGACATCAACACGGGTGAATTATTGACCCTACCCTCAAAATACACGATTAAGTTCATTCCCTCAGAGCAGTTAAAAGAAAAAATCAACGAATGAAGTTAACCCATTCAAAAAATGATGCTGACCCAAGACACACTTGAACTCAAGACCATAAGTAAGGTCTCTGAACAACTCGGCATTGAAAGGCATACACTTCGATATTGGGAGTCAAAGTTTCCTCAACTTCAACCTGTCATCAGAAATCGGCGGCGGTATTATCGTCATCAAGATATTGAATTGATTGAGGTCATCCGAGACCTGAGCCAAAAATTTGGGTATACCCTCAAACGAATTGAACGCTTACTTAACGAGGAGGGTTTGGAGGAAGCAAAACGGTTGTTGCAAAATTCTTCAGATACACCGACATCCCCTGATGATTTAATTTCCCTGATTGATTCACCCAAAACGATCACGGCAGAATCTTCCCCTGATTTACAATCCGCCGTTGACCAACCCTCCCTTTACCTTAATAAAGAAAGAGTTTCAGGACTGTACAAAACTATAAATTCTACTGGTTTTGCTTTAAATCTTGATATCAATCGGGTCAATGAAATCAAACTTGACCCTAAACTAAAAGGAGCTTTAGCATCAGTTTTGGATCGTCTTAAAACGCTTCAAAATCGTATTCAAACTTAAAACAACAAGACAAACGTGTCTACGTATTGCATTAATCATTAGGAAGATTAGTTCTGTAATTTAATTCAAACATTAATTTCGGGCCATAGCGCAGCTTGGTTAGCGCGTTCGTCTGGGGGACGAGAGGTCGTGAGTTCGAATCTCACTGGCCCGACCATAAAAGTATTTCAGAATTGAGGTTCAGTGTTCGCGGTTGAGGAGCTTGCCAATAAAAAGGGTGTTTTACCTGATCGATATATTCGTTCTTTAATTAACTGTGGGCATATATTCAGTGCAAATCCTATTGAATCAGATCAAGTTCAACCGGCGAGTTTAGACCTCCGACTTGGACCGATTGCTCACCGGGTTAGAGCTTCGTTTTTAGCCGACCCAAATGGAACCATAATGGAGCGTATCAGCACCTATGGAATGCACGAAATTAACCTTGCCCAAGGTGCCGTATTAGAAAAAGGGTGTGTGTATGTCGTTCCTCTCCAAGAAAGTCTGAATCTTCCAGCCGAAATTGCGGCTTTGGCCAATGCCAAGAGTTCAACGGGGCGGCTTGATTTATTGACTCGATTGATTACTGATCATTGTACTGAATTTGATCGCATTAAGGGCGGATATTCAGGCCCACTCTATGCCGAGGTTTGTCCAAAATCATTTTCTGTTCTTGTACAAGAAGGTATCTCATTAAATCAAATTCGATTTAACCTCGGCAAAACTCAATTGTCGCAAAGTGATTTTCAGTTCCTTCAATCCCACAACAACTATAATTCCGCCACGACTGATTTTAACAAAGGACTGTTGTTCTCAGTGGACCTTGAGCTGGAGAGGGAAATCGTGGGATATCGTGCTAAAGCCCATACCGGAATTGTTGATCTGAGAAAAACCAACTATCATGATCATAAGCAATTCTGGGATCCAGTTTATGCAGAAAACTCCGAACTCATCCTTGACCCAAGTTCTTTTTACATTCTCACGAGCCGTGAAGAGGTCGTAATTCCGCCAGGTTTTGCCGCTGAAATGGAACCCTATCTGCCGATGGTCGGTGAATTTCGAGTCCATTATGCAGGATTTTTTGATCCTGGTTTTGGGCATGGAGGGTCGCATGGCAAAGGGTCACGTGGTGTTTTAGAAGTTCGTTGCCATGAAGTTCCTTTTTTACTTGTCCACGGACAAAATGTTGGTCGGTTAATGTTTGAAAAGATGCTAGAACCTCCACAGACTCCCTATGGATTAAAGTCCCATTCAAACTACCAAGGGCAGAAACTTAAGTTATCCAAGCACTTTAAAACTTAAACAGATTGATTCAGGATGTCAATGTATCCATGATTTCCTGATGCCGCTCTTCAAGTAATTCAACGTCTATTGGTAGAGGCTTTATTCGAGATTCTAGTAATTGCTTTGCTTTGGTATCAAAGATGGGCTGCTTGACGTGATGGGCTGCTGCTACTTGCATCATCTCGTTCATATTTCCGTTACCGTGAAGAATAATATCACACCCTGCGTTGAATGCCCTTTCAGCCCGACTTAGCATATCTCCTTTCAGTGCAGACATAGTTAAGTCATCAGTCATCAGAAGTCCCTTAAAGCCGATTTCTTCACGAATTAGGGAGATTATCTTTGGCGATAAAGTTGCTGGCAAATCAGCATCCAGCTCAGAATACAACACATGAGCAGTCATCCCCAAGGAGAGGTCATTCAGCTCCTTAAACACCTGAAAATCATTGGCTTTTAAATCCTCAAGGGATTTGTTGCATACTGGTAAAGTTTTATGACTATCACTCCGTGTGCTGCCATGACCGGGGATATGTTTAAGCACCGGGTAGATTCCACTAGTTAGACAACTATCTGCGACCTTTCTTGCCACTTCACTCACTACTTCAGGTCGTGTTCCATAGCAACGATTTTTTAAAATTGGGTGGGTTTGAGCAAAGGCAATATCACCCAGCGGAACGCAGTTCGTATCAATACCCAATGCTATCAGTTCACTTGCAATCAATTGATAACGAATCCCCATTGCCTCTTTGGCCAACCCTAGAGGTAACTTTTGACAAATTTCCAAGGGCGGAATCCATGTTTTCCAAATTGGTGAAGTCAATCTCTCCACCCTTCCACCTTCTTGGTCAATTAGGACTAAGGCATGATATCCAACTGTTTGACGAAGCGCGTTGACTAGTTGCGTAATTTGGTCTTTATCACGAAGGTTACGAGTAAATAGAATAAAGCCAACGGGTTTGGTCTCGCGGAAAAAATCCCTCTCTTGCTTTGACAGGGAAATCCCTTTACAACCAAAAATATAAGGATTAATCAAGGGATTCACTTGAACGTTATGGGAGTACAAAACTGATATCCGCCTGCTAAAATTTGATTACAAAATTCCTGGACATCCTCCAATTGAGAAAAGCCCAATCCATGGAGACGGAAAGAATACTTTTCGTCTTCTTCAAATCGGAATATAACCCAATCTTTTTTATCCAGTACTGAAGCATGGTTTTGGCTGAATTCCAACCACTGATTATTCGCTAAAACCCGATCTGGAAAGGAACCTAAATAAGCCATAATTGTTCCCCGAGGTACATCATCGGGATTTAGCTGCTGACCCGGTCGTGGGGAGCGATTTATCTGAGGCCTTACCTCTTCTGTTGAGGTGATTCCAGACGCGTATTCAGCAAAAAATTCATCTAGAATATCTTGAGCCGTTTTATTTTCAATTGTCCCCATACCAGTTATTGACTGAATATCTTCAAGCCTTAATCCTCTTTCATTGAGGGACTTGGCATCAGGGGGAAGTGTTGCCGGGGGAAGTGCGAAATTGTTTACTTCTAATTTTTCAGGGTCAAAACCGACTCCTTCAACGAGGTCATTAATCGGTAGATTCGTAAATTCAATTTCTTTTCCACCGCGTTCAACAGGCCGCTCCCACAGAGGGCCTCTAGCCTCGATTAATTGCGGTTGGCCATCACTAAAATAACCTTTTGTGGATAAATATTGATAAGCGAAATAGCCAATCCCCGAAACAACCATTAATCCAAGTACGATAAAAAATATCTGAACGATGCGGATTGGATTAATTCGACGCGCTTGTCGATAACTTAGACCCTTATCGGTGTCCATTATTGTATCCCGAAATGCGTTTGTATTACATCTTAATTATCGGTTTTACACCGAGAATGCCTAATCCTAAAGCGATGATTATACCGGTCGCACGAGCCATAGCCAAACCTGCCATAGTATGACTATAATTGTTCGGTTGGAGTATTCGCAAATTAATATTATCTTGACCTTGAGTCCAGAAGGCGTGAAACTCAGAAGCTAGATCAACAAGGTAAAAGGCAATCCTATGCGGTTCTGTATGCTTTGAAGCCAACTTAATTACACGCGGCCATTCTGCAAGGCGGCGAATAAAACGAATGTGCTCAGGGGCTGCAAGTAATTCAAAGTCAGCCTTACTCAAAGCTATATCATCGGGTTTCTTGCCTTCTTCAGAAGCTCGATTCAGTAGAGAACAGATTCTCGCATGGGCATATTGAACATAAAACACTGGGTTGTCTTTTGACTGTTCCTGAACTTTTTGAAAGTCAAAGTCCAACGCCATATCATTTTTTCGCATGAGCATAACAAATCTTGTCACATCTGCTCCGACAGCATTTAATGCTTCGCTTTGCATGACAAAATTGCCAGCCCTTTTGGACATTTTTGCTTTTTCACCGCCCTCTATTACATTCACAAGTTGAATGAGTTTGACCGTGTAGTCAACTTTCCCTTCTGAAAGGGCTTTAACAACCGCTTTAAGTCGCTTCACGTAGCCCCCGTGATCATGCCCCAATATATTAATGAGTGTGGAATATCCACGGGAGATCTTATCATAATGGTAGGCTATATCTGGGGCAAAGTAGGTCCAGCTTCCATCAGCTTTTTTTATCGGACGGTCAACATCATCGCCAAATTGGGTCGATTTAAATAAAGTTTGCTGACGAGGTTCCCAGTCATCCAATTTTTTGCCTTTGGGAGGCGGAAGGGAACCTTCATAAATCATTCCCATTTTTTCAAGTCTAGCTAACGACTCTTCAACACGTTGGTCATTGTAGAGTTGTTTTTCATGAACAAAGTTATCAAAATGAACTCCGAGTTGTTCAAGTTCATTTTTAATAATTTGAAGCAGGTGGCTAATGGATAAGTCTTTTACTTTTTCAAGCCATTGGTCTTCTTGTTTACCCAGTAATTCACTACCGAATTTATTTTTGAGTTTAATTCCCAACTCTTCAATGTAACTCCCCGAATAATAATCTCCAGGAGATTTTTCCATTGCCTCATTTGCATTCCGTCCATGTTCTTTTTCATACGCTCGAAAAGCTGAACGAGCGAGGGTATCAACCTGTGCCCCTCCATCATTAACATAGTATTCGCGTGTTACTTTATATCCTGTAAATTCAAGCAGACGTGCGAGGGTATCTCCAAAGACCGCTCCACGAGTATGACCAATATGTAATGGTCCAGTGGGGTTGGCAGAAACAAACTCAAGATTAATTGCTTTTCCCTTTCCTAAATCAGCCCTTCCAAATTGGCTTGGGTCATTTAAAATGGTGCCAATGACATTCTGCCATAATTGCGGATCTAATCTTAGATTAACAAAACCTGGATGGGCGATCGTAGCTTCTGCAACACCTTCAAGATTATTGAGCTTATTGGCGATGTGCTCGGCTAAATGAATCGATTCTAGTTTTGAAAATCGTGCAAGGATAATTGCCGCATTAGTCGAGAGCTCACCGAAATTGTCGTTTTTGGGACGCTCAAGGGAAATAAGTTCAAGGCTACATTCCTGACTTAGAATACCTTCTTCCTGCAAAATTTTTAGTTGGTCAATTATCTTGCATTTTAATTCTGAATAAATATCCATGTTTTATAATTCAATCCTTTTTCTACTGGTACAACTGACTTACAACAAGGCCAACAACACTTCCCAAAAATGGGATTTGAAAATGTACTACATGATTCCTTCTAATTCTTCTTCACAAAGAATTTTTTTGTTCAAAGCTGTACGAATTGTATATCGGTCAGTCATTCCAGCAATGTAGTCACCAATCAATCTTTTTTTGCCAAAAAGCCCTTTGTCAATCAACTTTTGCCAATGATCAGGTAGATGAGAGGTGTCATTAAGATAATAATTGAAAAGTTCGGTTAGAAGTGGCTTTACCTTGTGCTTTTTTTTATCAAACAAATCTAGTTTATATAAATTATCCGACAAGTAATCCTTTATTTGGTGAAGGCGGTAATTTGCTTCTTCGGAAAAACAAATAACTGGACGACCGAACTGCCTGATTTCTTCAGCATTTTTGAAATTATTCAGATTTAATATCCTTTGGGACTCTTGGATTAAGTCATTCACAAAGTAGCCAAAGGTGATCCGAAGAATTTTTGCTTTAAACCGATGTGGATCTTGTTTCCGACAATTGACATCTATGCGTTCACAAAATTTTTTGATCGCCGATATCTCCAATATCTCGTCTAATGTGAGTTTTTCTGAACGCATACCATCCTGTAAATCATGGCAATTATAAACGATATCATCAGATAAAGAGGCAACTTGCGCCTCGGCACTTGCAAATGTATCAAGTCGTAAATTATGGTATTTATTGTAGTGCTTCACCACGAACGGAATCTTATCTTCCTGAAATGGACCGTTATGTTTAGCGATGCCCTCCAAACTATCCCAAGCCAAGTTTAATCCATCATACTCAAATTTAGGGCTTGATAGGTAAGTCACAATTTGTAAAGCGTGGGCATTGTGGTCAAAGCCACCGACATCCTGCATGAGTGTATTGAGGATATCTTCACCCATATGTCCAAAAGGTGGATGGCCAATATCGTGTGTTAAAGCAATCACTTCAGCCAACTCGGCATTAAGTCCTAAATTCTGTGCTATTGAACGCGCCGCCCTTGTGACTTCAATGGTGTGTGTCAACCGGGTTCTATAATGGTCCCTGTTGGCATCAATCCATACTTGTGTCTTATCTGTCAGCCGGCGAAAGGCCGTGGTATGTACTACCCGGTCTCCATCTCGTAAAAATACCGAGCGCGTTTTACTTTCATTCTCAGGATGAAGTCGGTTGGGATTTTGTTCATTTTTGACTGCACAATCAAGCAACTTTTAACCTTTCTAACTTGACGAATTCTTATTTCTTGTGGAATAATCATTATCAAACTATATACATGATAATAGATCGTTTAAACCACATTATACTTGTCAAGGAAAATTGGCATTGATTATCCCACCTCGAGTTTCCGATAGAGCGTTTGCACAACTGGCTCAAATTAATGACCTCCAGGGTACCACTCAGTGTTTGAGGGTGGCAGTCAAGGGGGGAGGATGTTCAGGCTTTCAGTATGAAATTAATCTGGACCACCCCTTGGATGATGATCTCCTGATTGAAAAAGATGGTCAATGTATACTCATTGACAAAATTTCTTTACCGTTCTTAGAAAATGCTGAGATCGATTACAGTGACGAAATTATTGGCGCTAAATTTGTCGTGACAAACCCAAATGCCAAATCAACCTGTGGGTGTTCATTAAGTTTCTCGCTATAAGGCATTTTGTGAAGATCGCAACATATAATGTCAATGGGGTTCGAGTGCGATTACCTCGAATTTTGGATTGGCTTAAAGAGAGCGAGCCTGAAGTTGCCCTTCTTCAGGAAATCAAATGTGAAGATCATCAATTTCCGACCACTCCTTTTGATGACTTAGGATACAATGTAGAAACATTTGGGCAAAAAGGGTTTAACGGCGTTGCTATCCTCTCTAAATTTCCACTTGAAGAAATTATTCGTGGTCTTCCGGGTGAAGATGAAGACAAACAGGCGAGATGGATTGAAGCGAGTGTTTGCGCTGAATTTCAAGTCATCAAAGTGTGTTGTTTATATCTCCCGAATGGAAATCCAGTCGATAGCGAAAAATACAGCTATAAAATTAGATGGATGAAGCGTCTAAGAAAAAGAGTTAAGTGTTTATTAGAATTAGAAGAACCGCTTGTTGTTACCGGCGATTACAATGTGATTCCACAACCTGAAGATGCCCGCTTTCCAGATGATTGGAAAGAAGACGCTTTGTTTCGCTTAGAAACCCGAACGGAGTGGCGCAAACTCTTGAATATCGGCTTATATGATGCTTATCGCTTAAGGCATCCTTTTGAAAAAGAATATACTTTCTGGGATTTTCAAGGCAACGCATGGAACATCAATAACGGCATCAGGATTGACCACCTGCTTTTGTCTCCCCAATCTGCCGATTTACTAACTGATTGTCAAATTGATAAGCATACCAGAGGATGGCCAAGACCTTCGGACCATGTACCGATTTGGATTGACCTGAACTGTTAGCTATTCTGGTCTAATCCTAGCACTACTCCAATCCCGTATAGATTGTGTTCTGGAGAACAATTTTACCTAACAGACGATTGATTTTAATTTTAGCGTACCAGTCCAGTAAAGTTAATCGTTAATGGTTTACCCAAAAGGTTTAGAAGAAGTGATGCAGGTTATATCTCCCTACCCATCTAGGAAGGAATGTCAGTCGGATCAATCAGCAATCTACCATAACTGACATTTTTGCGATTGTTCGTCTTTTTTCCAAGTTGATTAAAGCAATTCGTTGTTTTGTTGCCATGGGGTATTG
>MPNP01000017.1 GCA_002239085.1 Rhodobacteraceae bacterium bin131
CTTTCCCCTTTGGGTAGAGGTATCTGAAAGAGATAAAACCCAATCACAATAATCAAACAGATCTTCAAGCTTATAGAAGCCTCGTGTATAAATTATTGATATTAGACTCTCAACGATTGTTTTGACAAATACCATGTGGTGAATGCTCGTTCGGTTTTGCAACCAAAAGGAAAGGCGATGGTTATCAGTTATAATATGAGTTTCAAAAATAGACTGGAATGTATCCTCTTTATTATTTTGACTATCCGACTCCTCTTCCTCCCAACAATTGATGTAGTCAAGTAGTTCTTCATCAGTCAAGTCATTCAGGTCACCGATTGAATGAGGGCTTCGCAGAGTGCCAATTTCATCAGTGGTATTATCTAGCATTGGGTTGGCTTTCAATTTAGTATTTAATATTAACTTGTTCCTTGTCAGAATTAACTACATAGCAATCTATAAAGAAATATATCACAATCTAGTAAAAGCTGCTCACATTTGGATTGTTCATCTGAACTGTGGTGAGCGATGCGCTGTAGTTTATTCCATATTTTTTTAAATTCTTCAGGGCTAGATTTTTTGTACCACCAAAAATTCATTTTATAAATCAGTACTATTCTTTCCATTCTACTAGGACGGTCATACTCATTAAAAAAATGAGAAATAGATTCAATTGTTTTAACTAATTTAGTGTCGATAGCTTGTTTTCTCCATCCATTAGAGTATCTTTCTTTGTCTTTGTTTAAGCGATTAAGGCAATATTTTGCATTCTGTCTGAAGTCTATTGAAGGTTTCTTGTTTTCATAGGACCAAGATAATTTCTCAAACAATTCTCTATAGGAGTGGGCTGCCTGTGCAAAGCGGTCAGGGTTATTTTGGTTATTAACGACACGAATCGCCCCCAAATAACATTTGCCCAAAGGCCAATCATGATATTTCGGCCCATTGAGAACTTCCAAAGTTTTTTTCTGAATCTCATTTAGATCTACATTTGACGTCTGTTTTTCTTGGTGATTCATAAATCAACTATAGTCAATAATCATAATGATAGTCCTAATGGCAATCTAAGTGAGGGGAAAAGAAGAAACTAGAGTGACGATATAGGTGTTATACTCGGAAATTTCAATCGATTCTTCAGTTTTGAATTCCAAACTACTTAAATCGCTATGACTTTGTTCTACCGGAAGATAACTTATTGAAGTAACCATTCCTCGCTTTTTTTCTTGTTCGTGTTAGAAGGATGGAGAATTCCTATTAAATCAAGGAGTATTATTCGCAAGGGAAAAGGTGGGTTCATCTCTTGAACCGAGATGTCTGAAAGACGTCCTTCAATTGAATTGTTGCTTTGAACCTATAGGCATTTCATCGCAAGGAACTGTTGGAGATGGAAGTGTCACGCTAATTGGAAAACATCTATAAAGAGGGAGTTTACTCCGCTCATGAACACAAGTGGACTAGAGTGCTTAAACGGAACTTCACGATGAATTCCATCTTTCATTCTCGCTCCAACCCCAGTAACGTATCCCTTTTTCCGTGCCAAGTTAGATATGATGCGGTCATAATGTCGCCATGGAATGGGTTGACTCATTTCTCTCAGCGTTGATGTCATCCCAAACCGCATCTACTTGTACACAAGAGCACCTCTATTTAATCCGAAAACCAGGATTAAATAGAGGCGCCCATCAGGGCTATCACATTTAAAATTTTACAATGGTTTTGCTAGCTGACGAACTCTATATTATTCAACATTTTTAGCCAGTAAAGGAAAGAAAAATCCTTTAATCTCCTTCTGGAAATAATCTGTGAGAGTAAATTACGTGAAATGTGATCGAATGGTATTTCAAATGCGATAGCCCTGCCTTGTTCTACCTCGTCAATTGTATTTTTTTTGATCGAATAGGAGAAAATGCAGGTGGAAACAACTGAAAAATTTCAAATGCGATAGCCCTGCTTGTACCTCAATTTATTTCAGGTCCGGATGAACGTTATGATAGGAGAAAGGATTTTTGTGATAGAATTGCGAGTTCAGTGCAAAATTCTTAATTATTCTAACCAATTAAAGTATGTTAGAAAAAAATAGGAGCAATCCATTATGGCAATAAAATATTATCTTGTGAGCTTCACTGACCTCTTTGGTGTTGTTAGATCCAAGTTGGTTCCAGCAGCAGCAATCAATGACATGTACAATGAAGGGGCTGGTTTTGCCGGCTTCGCCGCCCATTTAGACATGACCCCAGCCCATCCTGACATGCTGGCCATGCCATCGAATAACTCTTATCCACTCTCTTGGAATAAAGAAGTGGCATGGATTCCGAGCGACCTTCAGATGGAGGGAAAAGATGTTGAACACTCTCCACGAGTCGTTCTGAAACGGTTGATTCAACGCGCCGATGAAATGGGTTACACAGTCATGACAGGAGTTGAACCTGAATTTTTCCTGCTCTCAGAAAATGGTATGGAACTTTCAGACGAATACGATACCCGAAGTAAACCATGTTATGACCAACAGGCATTACTTCGACGCTATGATGTGATTGCCGAAATATGTGATGAAATGACTCATCTTGGATGGGAGCCTTATCAAAATGATCATGAAGATGGAAATGGTCAATTCGAGATGAACTGGAGCTATTCAGATGCCTTAACCACCGCGGACCGCCACACTTTTTTTAAAATCCTAGCCAAATCCATTGCCGAGAAACATGGCTATCGAGCGACTTTTATGCCCAAACCAAAACAAAATCTGACAGGAAATGGATGCCATATTCATCTTTCTATCTGGGATAAGCAAAACAACAACCTTATGACTGGACAAGAAGAACTCGGCCTATCAAAGCTTGCCTACAATGTTATTGGTGGGTTTATTAAACATGCCAATAACCTTGCGTTAATCACCAATCCCGTGGTGAATTCCTACAAACGGATCAATGCCCCAAGAACCACATCAGGTGCTACCTGGTCTCCTAACACAGTGACTTATGGTGGCAATAACCGAACTCATATGATTCGTATACCCGGAGATAATCGAATTGAGATCCGCTTGGCAGATGGTGCCGCAAATCCATACCTTTTACAAGCAGCCGTGATTGCTGCCGCATTGAGTGGTATTCAAACTAAGGCCGACCCTGGCAAAAGGATTGACCTTGATATGTATGCCGAGGGGCATAAAATAAAAAGGGCACCACGACTGCCTCTCAACCTACTTGACGCAATACGCTTGTTCGAAAAAGCAAAAATGACGAGGGAATTTTTTGGTGAGGAACTTCATACGGCTTTGGTTAAGTTGAAATATGAAGAATGGAACGAGTATATGCGACATTTTTCTTCGTGGGAACACGAGAATGCGATTGATGTCTAACCTAACTGAAGTACTACAAAATGCATATTCTTGTCCTTCAACATGCGCGTGTTGAGCATCCAGGTTCTTTTCGCAAATTACTTGATGAAGATGGACATACTTGGGATGCCGTCGAATTAGATGAAGGCGAAACGCTCCCGTCACTTGATGGCTTTGACGCCCTTTGGGTTCTTGGAGGTCCTATGGATGTATGGGAAGAAGATATTTACCCTTGGTTACGACTAGAAAAACAATTTATTCGCGAAGCCGTAGTGGAAAAAGGCTTGCCATTTTTGGGACTGTGCTTGGGGCACCAGCTCCTTGCAGAGGCCTTAGGGGGACAGTGTGGAAAAGCTGAAAATTCTGAGGTCGGCGTTATGGATGTCACACTCAGTCAGGAAGGAACCGAAAGTGTTTTCTTTGACAGTATTCCAGATCGTTTCAAGTGTTTGCAATGGCATGGAGCTGAAATCAAACAAATGCCCGCCAATGCTGTCTGCTTGGCAAGCTCTCCTTTATGCAATGTTCAGGCAATGAGCTGGTTTACACGTGCCTTCTCTGTACAGTTTCATCTTGAAGTTGAATCGGATACTGTTAATAACTGGGCACAAATCCCAGCGTATGAAACTGCGTTAATTGACGTGTTTGGTTCGCACGGAGTTGCTGAACTTAATCAGCAATGTTCGCAAGAAATGCATAATTTTGCAACGATGGCCGAACGCATTTACATTAACTGGTTTCAAGCAGTGGCAAGCTGAAACAGACTGACTTTGTTGTCCTCGACTCACGCTGCCGCAGCTCGTGTGAGTGACAGTCGAGCCGTTTCAAGATGTTCTTTCATGGCGTCGGCGGCACGTTCGGGGTCGCGCTGTTGGATGGCAGTGACGATCTTACGGTGTTGGCTATTGTATTCAGCAATGATTTTTGCATTCAGGGTCAGTGAACGCATACGTGACCACTCTTGATTTTTCCGAACGAGACTGATTTGCATCGCAATCCACTTGAGTAAGGCATTACCCGTTGAAGAAACGAGCTGGGAATGAAATCGCGCATCAAGGTCGGCAAATTTTGATGCATCATCAAATGTGTGTTCCATTGCTTCAACGAGCTCAATCATAATTGCAATATCCTTATTACGGGCATTAAGAACCAATAAACGACAAATATGGGGTTCAAAAGCGAAACGAGTATCCATCAGTTCAAGCGGGCGGGCATGTTTAAAAATTGATTGCTCCTGCTCGTCGATTTGGGTGGTTATGTAAACCCCACTGCTTTTCTTAATGGCAATAAGTTTTTCATCTTGCAGGAGGTTAAGTGCTTTGCGAATTGTTCCCCGCGAAGCACCGTATTGTTGAGCAAGTTCACGTTCGGGAGGTAAGCGGTCCATGGGCTTGTACTGTCCATTATACAGTTCGCCTCTTAAGTTTTTGGCAATGTCGGCAAAAGATTTTCGTTTCATTATACTTACCTTTAAAATATACCAATTATAATCCAATAGGACTAAAATATCAAATATTTTATTATTTTGGTATATTTTTATTGACAATTGGTTTACAAATGAATTATATCAAACGTAGAATTTAAGTTTGTATTGAGGAATTCTTATGGCGATACCTGAACATGCCGATTACGTGGTGGTTGGAGCCGGTATTCATGGTTTATCAACAGCTTGGCGATTGGCTCAAAGATTGCTTGATGCCCGTGAAGAAGTTGAAGGGCGAATCATTATCCTTGATAAATCTGGTGTGGCATCAGGGGCATCAGGAATTGCCTGTGGAGTAGTCAGAAACAATTATTTTCAGCCCGCAATGCGAAAACTGATGGCTCATTCCGTTAAAGTTTGGGAGTCCGACCCTGAAGGATTGCATTATCACCCCGTTGGATATATGCAGATCTCATGCGAGTCCATGCGCAAAGATATTCAATCAATTTATAACCAACAACTGGAAATTGGTTATGAGAGCGAGTTCATTGAAGGAGAAAATGCGACAACGCATTACATGCGCTCAATGTTTGAAGATTGGCAAGCTCAAAATATCACTTCAATTTTGCATGAAAAACAAGGGGGCTATGCCAATAACACAAAAACCCTATATGCCTTGGCTGAAAAAGTTGAATCGATGGGTGTGAGAATTGTCTCAGGAATTGAAGTCACAGGTTTCAATTTTGATTCCGCTTCACCGGCCGTAAGGAGCATTGAAACCAATAAAGGGACTATCACCTGTGAACAAATCGTGATCGGGACTGGTCCGTGGGTGCGCGATTTTTGGACGATGCTTGGCCTTCCCAAACAAATCACTGTCAAGAGCCTTAATGGCGAAGTTCATGATAATGTTGATATGTGGCGCTACTGGCAATTGGAGGAAGGCGTTTTAACCGTTCCCCCAGAAACCTTACTGACTGATAATGGTAATGTTCCCCCAGTGATTCATGTCGACACAGATGCACCTTTGATTTCTGATGTCGATGGCTCTGTCATTACTGATGAGCTGTGGGGAATATATTACAAGCCCGATTGGCATTTTGGTGGTGTTCAAGGAGGAGCATCTCCTTATAAAGTAAATACCCCGGTTGATGATGTGGCAATTGATCCCTATGGGCCTTCTAGCCCCGAATTTGTTTCCAGTTCCGAATTTGCACACATGTGGGTTTCGGCACTGGCACATTGTCACAAACGCTTTGAGGGGATGATGCCCAAATATCATCGAGAACCATCTGGAGGCATTGGATGTTTTACTCCCGATAGTTTTCCTGTATTTGATACTTTTTGCGAGAATGTGGCAATAATTGCCGACTCCAATCACGGCTGGAAAATGATTGGAGTCGGTCATCTCGTGGCTGATGAACTGTTGGGTGAAAAGCAGGAATTGCTTGAACCGTTCCGTTTTTCAAGATTCGCACGTGGGGAACTACACCCCGTATCTAACAGCCCCTATCCGTGGAGCTAATGTTTAATTTAATTGGGAGAGAAAATGTCTGAAATGGATATCGAAAAATTCGTCAACGCTCAAGGGCGCAGTGAATTAGTCCGTGAAGTCAGAGAAAAAATTGATTCTCTAGGAGTGGAATATCTTTATCTTCAATTTGTTTCCATCACGGGGAAAGTGATGGGCAAAGGTATTCCAGCTGATCATTGGGAAAGTGTTGCAGAAAAAGGGTTTCAGCTCGTTTATGGAGCCACGGTTAACTTGTTTACCAATCGCCGAGGGGATTACTTGGGCTATGGGCCGGAAGCAGCCGAACTTGTCGGTATCCCCGAACCAGAAACCATGATGCAACTTCCGTGGGAACCAAAGATTGCCAGGTTTTTCTGTACGCTTTTTCGCAATCGAGAAGAAGCTGAAAATCCCGGGGCCTTCCTCACTGCTGATTGTCGCGGCAACCTGCGTCGGCTCCATGAGAAATTTAAGCAAGATCATCAAGGTTTGCACCTGAGAATGGGAACTGAACCCGAAATGATGTGGCTTAAAAGGGATGAAAATGGCAAGCCTGCAGGCGGTTACTCAAAGCCGTTTTGTTATCACATTGATCAGTTTGAATCGCTTAGACCAGTGTATATGAAAGTCATTGAATATTGCCGCAAGATGGGACTTGATATGATTCAAGGCGACCATGAGGATGCTCCAGGTCAGTTGGAACTCAATTGGATGTTTGATGATGTGCTAAGAAATGCTGACCGTCTGACAACCTACCGCCAAATTTGTGCACAAGTAGCACGCGAGTTTAATTTGATCGCCTGTTTTATGTCCAAGCCTTTCATGGGGGTGTCGGCATCAGGTTGCCATCATAACTTATCTTTGTGGACGGATGGGACGAATACATTTCGCCCAGTCGGGAATGACCCTTCCAACTTGCCCGGCATGGTTGCGAATTTTAACTACCTTCAAGGTGGCGACAACAAATTTATGCCAGATACGAATAATCCGCGCCTGCCAGGAAAAGTTGGGTTGATGGCCATAGGTGGAATTGTTAAGCACCTCAGAGCCTTGACCGCCATTGGTTCGTCAACAGTGAACTCCTATCGTCGATTATGGGACACAGGTTTCTGGGCACCCGTTTTTGCTGACTGGGGATTCCAAAATCGAACGACTGGTTTGCGTGTTTCGGCTCCCGGACGTTTTGAGTATCGCTCAGTTGATTCAATGGTAAATCCCTATTTGATGGGCTCAGTTATACTTGCCGCAACCGATGATGGGATTAACAATGAACTTGATCCGGGCAAACCCGAAGAGCGCAATATTTATGAAGCGATCAAAGCCGGAAAAGATGTACGCAAACTCCCAATGTCCTTAGGTGAAGCTTTGGAGGCCCTTGCTGAAGATGAGGTTGTTCAAAAGGGATTGCCTGGGGAAATGTATCGTCTGTATCACGAATACAAAACGGATGAATGGGAACGATTTATGCATACAGTCACCGATTGGGATCTTGATACGTATATTGATTGTCTGCCATAAGCAAGAAGCATTAAGCCGGCACTGGACTTGAATAGTAGTAAAGCACCAAATTGAAAGGAATAGGCAATGTGTGGAATAGCTGGAATTATACATCGTGGTAAAACCTCAGAGGTAGGGGGGCAAATGACCGACATGCTTCAAGCCCTCAAACACCGCGGCCCTGACTCAACTGGCTACGCGTTATACGGCGATATCATGAAAGATGATGTCATCATGCGCGTTAAAGTTGCAGAAAAAGAAGACATGGAAAATGGTCGTAAAATCAAGGACCAAATCCGCAAACGAATTGATTGGGTTGATTACATTATCACTGAGTTCGGCGCTAATATCAAAGACAAAGCTCAAACGACGGATTATGCCCTTCGATATTTGATTTCGGGTGAGGAAAATCTTCGAGAAATGGCCTTGGCAATTGAAGAATTAGATGCCGTTGAGATTTTATCTCTCGGGCGAGGTCTTGAATTGGTCAAGGATTTGGGGGATGCCGATGAGGTTGCCACAGACTACAAACTTAAATCATTCAATGGCACTCATGGTATTGGACATACGCGGATGGCAACAGAGTCCGATGTTGATATACGCTCGGCTCATCCATACTGGGCATTTCCGTATAATGATATTTCGGTTGTACACAACGGGCAAATTACGAATTATTGGATTATGCGAAGGGAAATGGAACGAAAAGGTCATCGTTTTGTTTCTAATTGTGACTCTGAATTACTGGCCGTTTATACCGCCTATAATTTGACCCAAGGATTCTCGTTAGAAGAGAGCCTGAGAATGTCTATAGATGTCATTGATGGGGTTTTTACCTATCTCGTTGCAACACGCGATGAGCTGGGTATGGCCAAGGACACCATGGCAGCCAAGCCTCTGGTTCTGTATGAAAGTGATGACCTCATAGCAATGGCTTCGGAAGAAGTTGCCATTCGGTCCATCCTGCCCCAAGAAATTGACACCTATGATCCCTATGATGAGGAGGTGCGTGTATGGCACACTTGACAGATGCTGAATTAAAACAATTGACCCAGGAGGACAGGGTCAAAATCCTTGGTATGACCACGGAGCAATTAACGGGTCGGACAATGGCCATTGAGTTTAGTCCCGATGAGGAAACTCGCTTCCAATATCCATGGGCTCCCGATGTTGATTATAATAAGCGGACTGAGATTGACGCTGACCATAAGTCCACGTCTGAAGTCAATCATGCAATTCGTGAGCAAATGGCCGCGGGTTATGGCACCATAGTCATCAAGAATCCAAGAGGTAAACACTCACTAGGAGTAGGAATACTGAGCCGCTTGAATTTAATTTTTGAAGGTTCGTTAGGATACTTTGGGGTCGGTTTAATTGATGGCCCAAATGTCAGAATCAACGGTCGTGTCGGTTGGTCATGTGGTGAAAATATGATGTCGGGTACCATCATTATTGAGAAAAATGCCGGATCAACCTTTGGAGCCGCTATTCGTGGGGGTGACTTGGTCTGTAAGGGGTCCGTCGGCTCTCGTACCGGCATTGACATGAAAGGCGGAACCATCATCGTTGGTGGTGATACGGGAGCATTATCGGGCTTCATGATGCAACGAGGCCGGATGGTGATTTGCGGTAATGCCGGTAAAAACCTTGGTGACTCAATGTATGATGGAACCATTTACGTTGGTGGAGAAATAAAAAGTCTCGGGGTTGATGCTGTTCCGACAGAGCTGACCCAGCTTGATAAAGACTGGTTGAACCGCAAACTTAATATCTATGGCATGCAACCTGAAAAAGGGGTTGAGCACTTCACAAAAATTGTTGCCGGCAAGCAGTTGTGGAATTACGACAATTTAGAGCCAACCGAAAAGAAACTCATCCTTTAACGTTAGGAGAAAACGACAATGTTGGATAGCTCAGGAACGAATAGCCCCGCAATGAGGGATCGCTACAATTTAGGGAATTCCTTTGTGTTCACCCCGCAAGTGATTGACGATATTCATGTCAAAGCAGAGTTGGGGCGCTATCGCATGCGGGGATTTTCACTCTTTAAAAAGATTCCTCACTGGGACGATTTAACGATTCTACCGGGAACCTTAACGCGCTTTGTGATTGAGGGATATCGTGAAAAGTGTCTGACCAAGACTGTGGTTGGACCTCGGGCAAAAAAACCATTAGAGCTGGATATTCCAATTTATGTTACGGGTATGAGTTTTGGTGCTTTATCCTATGAGGCTAAAACCGCTCTTGCTCGTGGGGCCACGATGGCCGGAACCGCAACCTGTTCGGGCGAAGGGGGTATGATTCCTGATGAACGGCGCTATTCGTCAAAATGGTTTTACCAATGCATTCAATCACGCTATGGATTTAATCCGCACCATCTCGTTCTTGCCGATGGCTGTGAGTTTTTTATTGGTCAAGGGTGTAAAGTCGGTCTCGGCGGCCACCTAATGGGGCAAAAAGTTACCGATCAAGTTGCGGAAATGCGATCTCTTCCCGCGGGCATTGATCAACGCTCCCCAGCCCGGCATCCAGACTGGCTCGGACCCGATGACCTCGCTTTGAAAATCCGAGAAATCCGGGAAGTCACTGATTGGCAGATACCCATTCAACTCAAACTCGGTGCCGCCCGTGTCTATGATGATGTTCGAATGGCGGTCAAGTGTGACCCTGATTCGATCTACATTGATGGTATGGAAGGGGGCACCGGCGCTGGCCCTCACTTGGCTACAGAAGATACAGGTATTCCTGGTATAGCCGCGATTCGTCAAGCTCGTAAGGCAATTGATGACTTGGGAATGCGCGATAAAATCAGTCTTATCTATGCCGGTGGAATTCGTAACGGAGCTGATGTCGCCAAAGCGATTGCCTTGGGTGCCGATGCGATTGCCATTGGGCACTCCGTTATGATGGCATTGAACTGCAATAAAGACATCCCGGAAGCTAATTTTCCAGAAGAAATGGGTGTTGAAGCAGGTTACTGCTATCATTGTCACACCGGCCGATGTCCAGTTGGCGTTGCAACACAAGACCCGGCTCTTCGTTCACGACTTGATCCCGACGAGGCCGCAGAGCGAGTCTATAACTTTTTGCATACCCTAACCATTGAAGCCCAGCTCTTTGCAAGAGCATGTGGCAAAACAAACATTCACTCACTTGAAGTCGAGGATCTAGCTGCACTTACGATGGAAGCCTCAGCAATGGCAGGAGTTCCGCTTGCTGGAACCAATTATACAGTTGGGGTTGAAGATTATCACCACCTTTAGGAGAGACTAATGGCTGAAACTAAGTACAAAGGAACAGAGATTTCTGATGTCGATCGCTTTATCAAGGATAAAGATGGTTTAGAGTCGGACCGGGAGGTTGAGATTGGCCAACATATTGGCTACCGCTATGATGTTAATTTAGTTCCTGACTACAATCACCTGACTCCATTTTTGGCTCAATATATTGAAGTGATGGGCTGGGATGATTTGAATTGGCTTGAAGATGTTCACATGGGCTATGAAGATGGTCGTCCGGCAGTTTTTGATCGCAATATTAATGGTTGGGTCAGGGTTCCTGAATCGATTGATCTTCCAGATAATCAGCAAGATCGCGATATGATTGCCAGAGAATTGCTGATTAAATTTCAAATGTCGGATCGTCATCCTCTGGTTATGCTTCGCAAAGCCTACATGAAATTTTAAGAATGGTCAAAATTGCCTGCTTACAGGTTTCTCCGCGTCCCTGTTTTGCAAGCGCATGGGAGGAAATCAATTCATATCTCAATCACGCGATTGACCATTCCGCGCAGTTTATATTATTACCTGAATACTGTGGTGGATTGAAAACCGAAAACGGTTTATTGAAACCCCCGGCTGCATTGGAAGATGATCATCCTATATTGGCTAAACTTATTGCTGTCGCCAGAGAGAATAGAGTTTGGGTTCTCATTGGTTCAATCGCTGTCAACCATGGAGAGTTGATCAAAAACAGATCGTATTTAATCAACGATCACGGCCAAATACTGGCTCGATATGACAAGATACATCTTTTTGACATTCAGTTATCTGAAAAGCAAATATACCAAGAAAGTGCAGTCGTTGATCCGGGAAGTGAAGCCGTGGTGGTCGACACATGTATTGGTCAACTCGGAATGTCGGTGTGTTACGATCTTCGGTTTCCCCAGTTATATCGAACGATGTGTCAAAGAGGTGCCCAAGTCTTGACTATTCCTGCAGCGTTTCTCAAGAAAACCGGTGAGGCTCATTGGCATGTTCTCAATCGGGCCCGAGCCATAGAGAATGGTGCGTATGTTATTGCCCCTTGTGCCGTTGGTCCAATTCCAGGAGGTGGTCATTCCTACGGACACACTTTGGTCGTAGATCCTTGGGGTAAAGTCGTTATGGACGGTGGCAATGAACCGTGTGTAAAGTTTGCTCATATTGACACTAACCTTGTGAATCAAACACGTCATCGCATTCCAAGTTTGCGCCATGACCGTGATTATAATTGCACGGTTATTGACCTCCCGGTAGAATAGTGAATGATTTGCCAGGGTACACGCAACCGTCCAGCGGTCAACAATTACGCAAAGAGTTTTTGAAATGGCAATGTCGGGTAAGGCAGATAATTATCCGTGAACATAGCGGCCAGCCCGATGAGTCAATAACACCTGAAGTTAGTTTTTTTCAGGAGTCGCGAAAAAGTTTCAGGTGTGTGACGGTTCTCAACCGCAATTTGAGTCAATCTGTCAATCAAGAATTAATCCACATGAATAAAGCCAATCATGACTTGATTAAGCGGCGCGAAAAAGCCATTCAATTCTTTGGCGAGCGTTATTACCAGAAACCTGATTGGTTTTCTGACATTCTCACGTCAACATTTGTAACAGGGTCGGAAAGGTATCAGTCTTTAGTTGCAGAAAAGCGATGTATGCTTCAATTCAATGCGTTTAACCACGAATTTAATCTCGCATGTCGAATTAAAGTGTATCAACCCAATGAGCATAGCTGGCAAGCTACCTACTGGCATAACTTACTCTACAACCCCTACCTTCTCCCAACCATTGCAGTGATCGGGTTCGTGCCTGATTGGGACAGTTCGTATTTTTCAGGGAATTGAAGAGTTCAGAGTTTCTCAAAATTAAGTTAAAAATGTCTATGATTGGTTCGTTGACAGATTGTGATCAATCGAGTCAGGAAATGACCAAGCGGGTGCATTATACTGGGATTGATATTGGCTTGGTTAAAGCTGTTGCGGGCACGCGATGGTGCCCGCCCAGATCATTGCTTTAGTTTTTGTGGACAAATCCTTTGACGGCTTCACGAATGTTACCACGGTGGAGTCCCACATCGGCCAGCTCACGGTCGGAGAGTTTTTCAAGCTCTAAAACAGTTTTGCGAGCGATAAAGTAGTGTTGAATTGTCATTAGTGAGTTCTTCAAGGAAGAGGCTAATGAAGAGAAAAAGCCAGAGCTTTGAGAAGCGAATCGATGATCCATTATTGCCATTGTTTTATTCCTTTAAAAGAGAAAGATTAATTGGTGTTGCGAGTGATTTGGGGTGTTGTGATGGAATCGCAATACCACGTTTTAGCAATCCGAAAATGCAATAAATGCAATGCTCAACAATGCCTGTATTAAGGAGAAGAAAACCGAATGTTAAAGCATGGGGAATGCTGGTAGAAATGTTGCGTTTTCAGGTTTTAGCCGGATTGGTTGAAAACAGAAAACCGTTCACTTGCAAAGCACCAGCAGTCGGTAATAATCAGGGCTTGAATTTAATATGGGGAGGCGATGAACGAAGAGAATGACCCGGCAAGTGCCGGGTCATTCAGGAGGCGAAAATAATCACCAATGGTGAATAAGAAGGGTGCTCTTGGGAAGCACCCACATGACCAGTTGTACTTTAATGGTCGTACTCGATGGCCTTTTTTATAGACTTACTATTCCCATACTTCTTAATTTTCTCTTCTTGGCGATTGAGTTCCATCTTGAAGCAGACAATGTGCCACCAAATCCAAAATACCAACCCAATAATCAGAAAAAGAAACTCCAATCCTTGAAAGGGATAGATGGCGCCAACACCGGCCAAGTCTAAAGCCCAACTTGAGATACCTGTTGTCATAATGATTTACTCCCAATTATTTGTTACTAGCCATGGCTAATTCAGCTTCCTTGACCTCATTTGCCGCGGCTTCTTCTTCCAACGCGGTGCCGAAGTCAAGTCCCATTAATTCAATATCTTTGGGAATTCTTAATATGCCAAATGAATGTAAAATCCTTGATGCAATGTATCCAGGCAAGAATCCAAGAACACCGAACATAATGATCGCTCCGATAAAGTTGCCAAGTGGATTAATCGTGGCATAGCCTTCATAGGGCGAACTTGGATGACCCCAGAGTACAAAACCACAAATGACAAGGCCAATAAATCCAGCGTACCCATGAACGGCAACGGCACCAACGGCATCATCTATCTTGAACTTATTTTCTACCCAGAAGTGCAGTTTGTAAGCTAGGTAAGTTCCCACACCACCGATAATCAAGGCCTGAATGGGGTGATATAGATCATTACCAGCCGAGGCCGTAATAATTCCGGCTAAGCCGCCTGAATACGTCCAGAATGCGTTTCCTTTGGAAACAAAATATCCCATCATCATACCACCTGATAATGACATCAAGAAGTTAAATGTGATTGCACCTAAAGTAGTCGGAGTGAGATAAATTGTAGTTGCGGTCCACGTTTCACCGGTAATTTCGCCACCAATCCCGCCAGGATCAATCAATGGAACGTTGCAGGCAACATAAAAGCCCCAAAATCCGGTGTAAATCAAAAACAGGCCAACACATACGAGCCACGGATTATGAGGTAATATATCCCGTGCTTTGCCGTCTGCGGCGAATTTACCAAGCCGCGGACCGAGCACTACAAGCACTCCTAGTGCGAATCCTCCGGCTATCGCATGAATGACCCCACTTGCATAGGCATCGTGATAACCGAGAATCTGTACCATCCATCCGCCATAGTGCCACCCCCAAGAGGCATCAATAATCCATGCTCCAGAGCCAATAAGCACGGCAAGTATCCAAAATGCTCCCGAGTTTATGCGTTCAATCACTGAGCCTGAAACTATTGAAGCAGCAGTCCAAGAAAACAATAAAAAGGCAGCCCAAAATACCCCTGTAATGCGGTCACTTAAATTTGTTCCCATCGTATCGGACAGGGGCGAATTGGCACTCGCTGCTTCCCATTCAATCCCGCCTGTAATCCATGGACCATTAGGCAATGCCCAATACAACCACCAACCAAAGAAAAAGAAGGTGATGGTTACCAATGGGATCAACATCGAATTCTTTAATAAGGTGTGCATATGGTTGCGGCGGCGACTCGCACCGACCTCATACATGCAAAACCCAACATGGATCAAAAACATCAATGCCACAGTCAACCAATAGTAAAACTCGGTAAAGACTGTAGTCAGTGCATCAAGATTACTACCCATAATCAATCACTCCAACCTAAGTTTTTATTTTGAAGAAGCATACCCAGTCAAGACCAAGAATTACGAAATGAAAACGGCCTGAGCACGCCTCTATGTTCACGCCTCAAAAGTCCACTTCATAACGAATTAAAATCATTGTAAAGTAACAGATTTGTGAATTAATGGAATCAATTACATTACTTGGTTTTGTAAATCAAGCATGAAATTAAAAAAAGCGGTTTAAAGAAAAGCTGCAAAATTCAATTAATGAGTGTCTGCAAGGATTTAATTTGGTCTATGATTGTCAAAAAACTTTTCTACATCTAGCGAGAATTCATGCATATCATTAAAGACTAAATCAAATGTTGGCATGTGAGCAGGAACTTTTGTTGCACCATAACCTTTTTCACCAGAGCGGCGATATATTCGACAGTTACTCAAACTGAGTTGGTTGGCTGGCAAATGATCATGGAATAAGCTTTCAGCCACATGAAGCACCTCACTTTTCGCAATTCCATCTTTGGAAAGTTCTTTAAGAGCATAATTAAAATTGTGCAAATCTGGCTTGTAAGACCCAATTGTCTCGGCGGTGAATTCATAATCAAATGTAATATTGAGATTACATTGTGACCTTTGGAAATTGGCATTGTCAACATTGGAAAGAATGGCGAGCTTGAAATGCTTTTGTAATTTTTGTAAAGCTTCAGTTGAGTCATCAAATACGGGCCATTCCCCTACAGAGTTGCCATACTCAGTGCTTTTCATTGGATTGTATTTCACATTAAATTTTTGGGCCATTGCTTCATAAACCCGACTCAACAATTCCGAATACTTCATTGATGGGTATTGTTGTTGAAAGTTGGCCTCTATTTGCGCGTGAGCTTCTAATAAGGCATTGCGTGATAGTTCATAACTGGAGTTTTCATTGAAAATTGAAAGGGAATTAACAATTCCGCTCTCCCAGTCAACTAAAGTTCCATAGCAGTCAAATGTTAACACTTTTAATTTGGAATAATCCATATAAATACCTTTAGTTCTAGATGTACTCAACAAACTGACTTAAGTTGGAAAAATTATTTAACATTTAACACTGAAATTAACTAGAATTAACCAACCAAAATCAACAAAATAATCTATGGAGCCAATTATGACAGAGCCAGAAAGTCCTCAAGTAAGCCCCTATCCAATCGATGTTGAAGAGAAGAAAGCATATTTTTGGTGTGCTTGTGGTAGAAGTAATAATCAACCATTTTGTGATGGAAGCCATAAGGAGACGGAATTTGTACCAGTGAAATATACTGCCAAAAGAAATCAGACAGTCTTTTTCTGTGGCTGCAAGAGATCCAAATTAGCGCCAATATGTGATGGAAGCCATAAAGCATTGAATTAATTCTGACCCGCAACCCTGATTAGGAGATTTAAGAAGATTCTTATGGGTAACAATTATTTATGAATTCCTGATTGTTTTTATTTATAGCATATTTGTTTCTCCTTGTTTATCAATTGCACAAGAATCCGGAAAGAGCCAATCGCTGCATGTCTTCCAATGCAGGGAGACCACTTGCTGTGTTACCACACTCTGATCCGGTGCGGTGGCTGACCCGTAAGCCAGCTCCGTGACACCAATCCTACATGCGTGGTCCAGCACTCCGGGAAGCCACACCCATCTATCATTACGGTTCCATTGCTGGCGAACCCATTCCCCAAGCGGTTGGCATGTCCCGGTTTCCTCCACAACTGCGTCCAGTTGATAGTGGACACTCTTCGTCGCATGGTTGTCAAGAGACCATCGCTCCTTCTGGTATCAGACCCTTGGTCGCCAACTGCCACAGGGCTACCAGCAACTTGCGAACCAGTGCAACAATCATCCGGCGGCGATTCCGACCATGCCCATCCGTGGTTCTCACATAATACCAGAGGGTCAATTGACTAGCCCGAACTTCTTGAAAATTAATTGAGGCGTTTGGATATAGACAGCATAAACCCACTTAAGAATAGGCAACTTAGATTTCTTTATAATGTTTCCTATTCGGACTTAAAACCACTTACGACAGCTGCGACACCTATAATTCATTGTCTTGTGCGTTACAATGGTTTGGACATTTCTTCTCATACAATTGGCACACTCTATACCATTTACTCACTTGATATTCTCAACCCACTTTTGGGCTTCCGGGTCAGTGGGAAACATTTTTTGTAATTCAAAGAGGATTGAGCCTTTGCGCTGATGTTGGTCTAGTGCTTTTTCAGCCATTAAATTCTCCTAATTCTTATTTATTGTTTCCATAGTGACCAAACTAAATCTTTGTATAGAATGTGTACAATACCCATATAAAGTTCATCAAATATAAATGATTGTATTACCGACACCTAAAAGAGGTTGTTTTTGATTTAAATTTGGTTTAAATTAGTCAAATAGAGGGAGAATGATATGTTAGAAATCGCTGCTTTAGTTGTGGGTTTAATATCCAGCCTCTGTATAGTTGTTCTTGCGATTTTTTCTATTTCAAATTCTCTTTGGAAAATTCCTTCTTGGGCAAAAGGAGTAGAAAAGGACATTGAATATTTAACAAAGAGCATTGATGAATTTAAAAATGAAACCAACAAAAAATTTGACCGAATCTTTGACCAGTTAACAGCGAAACCAATATTTGAAAGCAAGAGTCCATTTACTTTAAACGAATTAGGTGAAAAAATCTCTAAAGAGCTAGATGCTGAACAGATAGCTGGAACAATTATTGGAGAATTAGTTGATGGTATGAGAGGCAAAACTCCTTACGAAATTCAAGAATTATCTATGAATTTTGTCCAAACACAGTATGTTCCCAATGAATATGATCCCAAAAAGATGCAAGATTGTGCATACAATAACGGCACTGGTATGAATCAGGTTAAGGATGTTATTGCCATCAAGCTTAGGGATGCCATTTTTGAAGAACTTAGAATCCCAGTTCCCAATAAAGACTAATCACAAACAATAAAGGTGGTAAATTCCGCCATTTCTTCCCCATCGGGGGCTGTAAAAAGTTGGTCACTTAAGTAAATAATTCTCATATTTAAGGTCAATTCTCATATTTGGTAATATTTCTTCCTGATTTGTATTTGCGTAAGATTATGCCTCTCTTATTTTAGGTTAAATCCGGCCTTTTTCGTACCCAGCACCACAATTGTTCCCCGTAGTAATTCTGACACATACATCTCTCCCGTTCCGATTGAACTGTAACCTTTTAATGGTGTGATTAGCGCACGGAATTGCCGTTTTTACAAGCAATCTAACGAGATTTATATTTTTTTATTGCTGGTCAGTGACCGACAATCGAAAATAGACGAATTCGTTCTAGAAAGAAAAGGGTTAACGAGTGAGGTATCAAACAAATTGAACTGGCTATCAGGCAGGGAGGGTCAATAATACAGATTGGGAATTTTTGTAATGACAAAGAGGAAATTGATAATAGTATTGGTCACTATTAAGATCAATCTCTAGCGTCGGCGATTATTTTTATTAAAGGAAATTATTAAGATGACGGTGTTTAAGGGCAGTCGAAATCGTACTTTTAGTTATTAGGGATTATTCTTCCTGTTTTTTTCAGTAAGATGTCTCTCAATAAAATTGCAACAACATCCTTCACATCTTTCATTGAGATATCATTGTTGTATGCACTTTCTTGCATTTCTATTAAATCTTGTTTCTCGGGTTCATATTTTCCATGAACAAACCTAAAACTTAACTCCTGTATTTCGTAATTAGTATCAAGCACTCTTGCTTTGTCAAACAAGCTCTCCGATAATTGTTCAGCAATTTTATTACCGTTGAATTTTTCTAATACTTTTTTTCCTAATTCATTTAATTCGTATGGACTTTTCCGTTCAATTGTTTTGCCTTCAAAGCGTATATTGAGACTAAGTATATCGTGCGAAATTTTTTCAAGTTGCTTTGAAACCTTGTTCATAAATGCTTTGAAATCTTTTCTATCGTGATTTACATTTGCACACCAAGTTGCAATGCTCCATAACAAGCCCCCTACAGCCAATAATGCAGCGATGACTCCTATCCATTCAAAACTCATAATGTCCTCCTATCAAATTAGATTGTATCACTATTTCAATTAAATGGATTAATAAAAATCGCTTTAATTTAATAACTTGAATTATTATCCAAACCTTAAGGGTATGAATAAACTGGGGCTTCTATATACTTGGCATCACTCTTGTTCAAAACAATATTTTTACATTAAAATATTAGAAGTTTGTTTGAATTAAAGATTTGGGTTAGAACTTCTGCATCTTTAATTTTAATATTATTTATCTGTTAATATTGTACACTATTCATAAAGGTTTGTGAACTAAATTATTTAATCCCTAACTATAGCCCGATCTGAAGCTGCCTCGGAAGGTTATTAAAGGCTAATTTGAAAATGGAGGAGGGTGGTTGTCTCAATTTGATTCTCTGGTTGAGTTTGTTGTCAGAAACAGAAATGGTAATGCACTGAAACTCATTCCCTATATTGGCTGCAAAGCAGGGTTTCATGACATATTTGACGAGATTATCCCGGACGATTTGAATGGCCAAATTTATGATGTGTTCGGGGGAGGTGGCTCATTTTCATTCTATGCATGCCAGCGTTTTGGCTCTCATCGCGTGTGCTATAACGACAATAATCCCGTTCTCGTCAATCTAATTAGATGTCTCCAGACTGACCCCACTGGCTTGTGGGAAATTTACAATGAGCACTATCTATGCTCATCAACAGAGCATTATTACGAAGTTCGTACAGCCAATATCGGTGAAGGGGTAAGGGGGGCAGGAAATTTTCTTTACCTTGCTAAAAATGCCTTCTCTGGAAAAATAAGATTCAACGCTCAAGGTCGATTCAACTCCCCCATCAGGAAGGGCAGTTCATGCCCTAGATTAGAGCTGGATTCATTGGTGGCACTGAGTTCGATAATTGCCGAGATGACGCTGACCAACCAAGATTACACCGAATTTTCTTCATTGCGGGATGCACTGATTTATCTTGATCCGCCTTACTTTAATAATACCAATGGGCATTATAATTCGGTGCTTGACCTCGCTGTGTTCAATGGCTTTCTCAGAGACATTGAGCAGGTAAACAAAGTAATTCTCTCTGAACAGAACCCGCCAGAAATTTTTGAGTTGCCTACCGCCTATACGGTCCACCGAGTCACATTAAAAAGGTCATTGCAATATGTAACGCAAAGACAAAGCCAGGAAATCATCGCATTGAATTAATGCGGCTGAAAACATGATGAATAGAAATGCTCATGAAGGCACCAAAGGTGAACAAATTGTTGCGTTGGAGATTAAGAATAATTCAAAAGCAGCTCGGGCTATTGTCCAAGCTCTTACTGGAGAAATCCCTGATGGCAATTTGCAAGCAAAGGCAGAGATCGTTGGTCATTTGGGTGGAAAAACGGATGTATTAATCGAAACTTCCAGTGGACACAAATTTAAGGTCAGTGTCAAATCTTATCGCGGAACGGGCTTTAACCAAGTCACCCGGTTGTCAATTGATGCATTTGCCAAGCAATTTAGCCTGCCAGGCAGAATAACGACTCTGTTGAAAGAGCTAACCCTGAAGAAAGCCGGAAGTCCAAACAGGAGGCATCCTTGGATTTCCAAAAATCACGCCAGCAGGATTATAGCTGGATTCAAACCAAAGGCATTGGCGATTATTCAATTCAGCCTTCTAGGGCATGATTGTCCAGAACTTTTGGTACTCCATAACTGGAATAGGCGTGAAATTCGGATTTATAATATGACTGAAGTACTTGAGCAACTCAAGCAATTAATTGACATAAAGGTAACTCCTCAAGGCGTTCTAAAACTGAATGAGTACTTCTCGATACAGAAGAAGGGTGGCAACGGGAAGTACATCGGATACCCTAAGAATGACTTACGACACGGTGGCAACAATATTCAGGTTAAAATGAAGACTGAAAAAATCTCTGCTCTAGCAACGCCAATATCAACCTTGATTTATTAAACTCGCTTTAAACCCTAAATGACGGTGTTGTGGAATGCTAACCCTGAGTAAAGTCATGGATTGGTAGGCAAAACAACTTATTTCAAGGGTTAAAATGAACTTCATACAACACTATTAATCCATAAAGGACGACCTCAATTGGCTAAACGTGTAAAATCAATCTCTTGTTCTGATGATTTGTGCATATTTGTAATATGAGTAACTATTAGTACTCTCCCCATTGTAATAGTAGAGTATACTTTAGCATTAATTTCGTCTCCCATTTGTTGGATAACAGATATGGCCTATAACATTGAAACCATCTATAACCAAAACGGAGCCAAAGCGGTTCTCTTGCGCCACGCAAAGCGTGATGGCAAAAAAATTCGAAAAAAAACCATCCTCAAAGGGGGTGTCGCTATATCCAATGTTGATGACCGCATCAATATCCAGCGCTCACTTCCTCATGGTCATGTCTTGGCTGCGCTTGGCACTGCTCGTAATCTTGGATTGGAAAAAATACTCTACCCTACTTCAAATCGTCAACGCTCCCTTGCTCTGGCCGCCGTTATTACTCGTCTCCTCGCCCCTGCATCAAAAATCGCTATTGCCCACAGATTGTCAGAAGCAACTGCAACCAGCAGTATTGGTTCACTCCTCAAACTTGGAAACGTCTCCAAGGCTGAAATGCACAATACCCTAGATTGGCTACTCAAACGACAACCCCACATTGAAAAAGCGCTCTCCCAACGGCATCTCAATGCCGATACTCTGTTCTTATATGACTTCTCCAGTAGCGGTCTAGAAAGTTACATGAATCCCTCGGTATTTAGTATTAACAAATTGGAAAAGAGAAAAAGTAAGCAGCAACTTCTCCTCGCACTATTATGTACTGCCGAAGGATGCCCGGTAGCAGTTAAAGTGTTTGTGAACAATACGGGAGAACCGGACACAATGATTACACAGATTAATAATGTCCTTACCCGGTACGATATCAAAAACATTGCTCTGATGGTTGGTCGAGGCATGGTCACTTCAGCCCGGATGAAAGCCGACATCAAACCTGCGACAATCAACTTGCTCAGTGTCTTGAAAACCACCTCCCTCCGCAAAATGGTAGGCAAGCAACCCAAACGAGCCACCTCCCTCATCCCTGATGATATGATACCTGACACGGTTCTGGAAGTCACCAGTCCTGACTTTCCTGGCGAGCGGCTCATGGTTTGTAATAATCCACGGCTTCAGGAGGAACACAAGCAAGACCGCAAAGCATTTTTGCAGTCAACCGAGTATACACTCGCAACGATTGAACGTTCAGTCGTGGCAGGAACGCTCAGGGGTGCTGACAAAATCGTTCATCGGTTGGAACTAGAAGTCAACCGACGCAAGGTGGAAAAGTATTTTTTTATCGCCATTACGGACTCTACCTTTACTTGGGAACGACGCCAACAGAAGATTGATAATGAGAGCCAAATGGATGGCATTTATGCCATTCGAACTAACCTAACGTCGACAGACACCACGGATGAAAACAGTTCGGCTTTTCAATCCTTAGCCAATGCAGAACGGACTTTTCGAACCATAAAATCAGATGTTCCATTCAAACAGTTCAATGTGAAAACCAATAAACATGTTCGTGGCTATGTATTCTTATGTATGTTGGCTTATTATATTGAGTGGCATATGCGACACAAACTTGCCCCCATTTTGTTTCAGGACGATAAATTTATGGATGCCCAAGAGGAGATGGTTAGGAGTGATGTCTCACTCAGTGCTCAGAAGAAAACAGCAAGCAAGAGGATTGAGGAGGGAGTGCCATTTCACAGTTTCCAGACGCTACTTGATGATTTGTCTTTGATTGTTTTGCATGCGGTTCAGTTGTCGAATAATGAAGAGTGTAAATCAATGACAACCCAGCCGACGGAACTCCAGAGTAGGGCATTTCAACTATTGGACGTGAGCCTGAATTAGAGCGTTCCAATAATTGGCTCAGCAGAATATCACATCAAATAGTTCCTGTATCCTACCTCCACCGAAAACATTATATCTTCTCATTTTAGTTGTGAAGTTCATTTTGTAGTACGCATCCAACAGTAAGAAGGCGCAATACATTCTCGATTCGATTGGCAGCTAAATTTTTCCATGCCAATGTTGCCTCATTTATCCTTCCCATTTTCTTTTTATATATATTTATAAGTATATCTGTTCTTGTCAGTTTTGATATTTATCTAGAGTCAGACCGAGAAGCGTAATAATTGCTCATCAACTCCTTTTAACAATGGCTTTTCTTAAGTGAAGCACGAATTCATGATGGGTTCTAAAAATTTGATTCACGCTAAAACTAAAGGCTGAACTTAGCACAATGCAACCATTCTTTTAGTGATACGGCAATATGACATTTGACTCAACCACTCCCCTTAATTGGTGATTTTGATATGGAAGATCTTGAAGCAGGATACCAAATCCATGACATTACTCCTTCGTTGAAGTTTGTTTGTGTTTGTGTTGGTCTTGAGGTATGATTCAGATAAGTCTTTTGTCTGACATGATACTAATTCAATGCAAAAATGTTGACCTAATCAATAATTAAGTCAAAAATGTATAAATTATAAGTATAATTGTATTAGAATTTTAGGTTTAATGTCCTTACTGTCCTAGTTCACTAGATGTAACTACTAATTTAATGGGAGAATAAAATGAATCGGTTTATTAAATCGGCCGTTGGTTCAATTCTTATTGCTGGAATTGCCACCTTCGCCAATGCTGGTGAATTGACCATTGCCACAGTGAACAATGGTCATATGATTGAAATGCAGAAGCTGACACCAGAATTTGAGGCCGCTCATCCAGGCACCACACTTAACTGGGTGGTTTTGGAAGAGGGCATCCTTCGTTCACGAGTGACGACTGACATCTCAACAAAAGGTGGACAGTTTGATGTCATGACAATTGGCATGTACGAAGCTCCAATTTGGGGTAAGAATAATTGGCTTGTTCCTTTGCAATTCGGTGCAGATTATGATGTGAATGACATTCTGCCGGCCATGCGTAATGGGTTGAGCTATGATGGAAACCTCTATGCCGCTCCGTTCTACGGTGAAAGCTCAATGATTATGTATCGTAAGGATCTCGTTGAGGCTGCCGGAATGACCATTATGGATAATCCTACTTGGGATCATATTCGTGATGTGGCCGCCGCAGTCACTGATAAAGAAAACGGAATCTATGGTATTTGCCTCAGAGGTAAACCTGGGTGGGGTGATAACATGGCGTTTATTACAACCATGGCTAATAGCTTTGGTGCCCAATGGTTCAATACGGATTGGACTCCTGCATTGGACAGCCAAGCTTGGAATGATGCGGTCAATTTCTACGTTGACCTCTTGACCAATTATGGCCCTCCAGGTTCCGAAGCTAATTCCTTCAACGAAATCCTTGCCCTCATGAATGAAGGAAAGTGTGGTATGTGGATTGATGCCACCATCGCAGCGTCTTTCGTAACTGATCCAAGTCAATCGAAGGTTGCTGATATGATGGCTTTTGCACAATCGCCTTACAAAGCGACAACAAAGGGTGCTAATTGGCTGTGGGCTTGGGCACTCGCTATTCCGGCTGGTACGAAACAGCAAGATGAAGCTCAGGCATTTATTGAATGGGCAACCTCTAAGGCTTACATTGAACTCGTGGCTTCAAAAAATGGCTGGGGAAGTGTCCCAACGGGTACAAGGCAGTCAACCTATGACAATCAAATGTTTCGTGATGCGGCAACATTTGATGAAGCCGAGTTGAAAGCCATTTTGTCGGCTAATCCAGAGGATTCAACGCTTAATCCTTCACCTTATGTTGGTGTTCAGTTTGCTGCAATTCCCGAGTTCCAAGCTATTGGTGTCGCCGTAGGACAGCAAATGACAGCAGCTCTTGCCGGTCAAATCTCAGTTGAAGAAGCCCTTGCCAACTCGCAAGAAGCCGCCGACCGAGAAATGCGTAAGGCTGGCTATTACTAAGGTGCTGAATTAATCTTAAGTACATAATAATATTGATCCCAGGACATTTGTTCTGGGATCGTTTTGGTTCACAGTACTAACAAGACGCATAATGAACAGAACTCTTGCCCGGTTACTTCAAGCTCCAAGTATAGTATTGTTACTGCTTTGGATGGTTGTTCCACTTTCAATGACCATCTATTTTTCTACAATCAGATTTAATCTTCTTTATCCCGAAAGATCGGGATTTATCGGGCTTTCAAATTACACCTATTTTTACACGGATCCAGCCTTTTGGCCAGCCATTTTAAACACCTTGATACTCGTTGGGTCAATATTGGTGATAACAGTGGTTTTAGGCTTGGCAATTGCTATTCTAGTTGATCGCCCCTTTTTGGGAAGGGGAGTCGTCAGAGTGTTGTTAATTTCCCCCTTTTTCATTATGCCCACAGTGAGTGCACTGCTGTGGAGCAATATGATGATGAATCCGATTTATGGACTTTTTGCAGCAGGCTTTAATGCTATTGGTATGGAACCAATCAACTGGCTGTCGGACTATCCGCTTCTATCCATAATTATTATGGTCAGCTGGCAATGGACACCATTTGCTATTTTGATATTTATCACTTCACTTCAATCGCGCGATTTGGAACAAAAGGAAGCAGCAACACTTGATGGAATTGGCTTCTGGGCACAGTTTTGGAATTTGATTTTACCGCATCTCGCTCGACCCATTTCAATCGTGATTATGATTCAGATGATTTTTCATCTTTCGATTTTTGCTGAGATTTTTGTGACCACGGGAGGTGGGCCTGGCTTTCAATCGACTAATCTCGCGTTCTTGATATTTACCCAAGCCCTCAAAGGCTTTGATGTTGGCGTGGCATCGGCGGGAGGAGTATTTGCGATTGTCCTCGCCAACATCGTTGCCTACTTTCTAGTGCGGATGATCGGCCGCAATATGACTGTGTGATATATGACCGATAAGCAAAAAGAAAAACTAAAGCATAATCTGCTGGTTGGTTGTGCATGGCTCACCGCGCTGGTGATGTTTTTTCCGATCTTTTGGATGTTTCTGACAAGTTTTAAAACTGAATTAATCGCGATCTCAGTCCCGCCAAAGTTATTCTTTGCTCCAACTTTAGATAACTTTTTCCTCATTGAAGAACGAACAAATTATTTTAACTATGCTTGGAACTCAGTGTTCACGAGCTTTGGCGGAACGTTTCTTGCCATGCTAGTGGCCATTCCCTCAGCATATTCAATGGCCTTTAATCCAAGTCGCTGGACCAAAGAAATTTTACTCTGGATGTTATCGACAAAAATGTTGCCAGCAGTCGGTGTGCTCATCCCAATTTATTTGATTTGCCAAAGGCTAGGGCTTCTTGATAACACTTTCGCACTTATTTTTATCTTCGCCATGATCAATCTACCGATCATCATGATGATTTTATTTAACTACTTTCGCGAAATACCGGTTGAAATCATTGAGGCAAGTCGCTTGGATGGAATTTCGACTTTCAGCGAGATTGTTAATATCGTTATTCCACTTTCATGGGGCGGAATAGCTGCAACAGCTCTCCTATCAATTGTTCTACTGTGGAATGAAGCCTTTTGGTCAATCAACCTGACAGCCTCTGATGCGGGTACTGTTGTGGCGTTAGTCGCGTCATTTTCAAGCCCAGAGGGACTATTTTGGGCCAAACTTTCGGCGGTCTCTACATTAGCGTGCGCGCCCATTTTAGTTCTCGGATGGCTCACGCAAAAGCAGTTAGTGCAGGGACTAACTTTTGGGGCGGTCAAGTGATTAACACCCTTTCTTCAAATGGGTTTAACCGCGAGGTTTGCTTAAGCTCAGTCTCGTCTGGATTACTCAGCTTTGCCAGAGAAGAACATGTTGGGGATCATAATATGCCAGTGTTAGTCCCAAATGTGGTGATTATACCTTCTCATTGGCTTCAATACAGTCCCCTTCAGACGATCTTCGTTGATGGGTGTTCTGAACACAGATAAAACCTTAAGATGTCAATTATCCAACCTGAAATTGAGTACGTCGATCGCGCGACACAGACCATTCGCTATTTGGAGCATGGATGGCCAACCGAGCTATGTCGTTGGCATAGTCATCCCGAGTACGAACTTCACTTGATTGTGGCGACAAGAGGCAGAGCCTTTCTTGGCGACTATATTGGAGAGTTTAAACCGGGCTCTCTTTTTCTTGCGGGGCCTGATTTACCACATAACTGGGTAACTGACGAGTTAAAAGCCCATAAAGCCGTGCCACTCAGGGATATGTTGGTCCAATTTAGTGAAGAAAATTTAGTGAAGTTGATTCAGGCTTTCCCTGAATTTAACGAACTGTCGGGAATGTTGCGATTAGCAGAATCAGGTATTGAGTTTGTGAAATTTAATGCGAAGGAAGCTCAAACTCGATTAGAAGCGATTAGAGATTCCTTTGGATCTGTGCGGATTATAGCTTTACTTGAGTTTCTCATTCGTCTCAATTCACATCCCCAAAAAAAAGTTCTATCGGTGGTGCGCACAACCCGCCCGGTCAGAAACTCGATCCAAAACCGCATAGCGAATGTCGTTGACCACATCACACAAAATTATGCGGAGGAGATTTCGGTTGGGACGGCGGCTGAAATTGCCGGAATGAGTAAGACTTCATTTGCTCGAAATTTCCAATTGGCAACGGGTAATCGATTTGTGGAATTTGTCAATCGGGTTCGCATTGGTCAAGCATGTTCAATGCTCTATGGAACGGATGAATCAGTATCCCAAATATGCTATACCGTTGGTTTCCAAAACATCGCCAATTTTAATCGTCAGTTTCGACGATTCAAAAAATTGACTCCACGTGCTTATCGGGATTTGGCTCGGCGTGAATTAGTATCAAGTTCGGCTCAGTCATAATGAAAAAAACTGTCCAAACCAATTGCTATTCAACCAGTTACAAAAAGACCGATTGTAACATTGGGGTTGTTCACCTTGGCTTTGGTGCGTTTCATAGAGCTCATCAGGCGGTCTATTTCGACGATCTGATGGAAAAGAGTGGTGTGCTCAACTGCGGTATTGCTGCTGTCAATCTCAAGGGGGGTGATAGCAAGAAATTCGCCCGCGTTGCAGAAATTAAAAACGGCTATTTATTAAAAACGGTTGCTCCTGATGGGAGGCAAAATTATCGCCTTGTGCGACCGCATTTAAGTTATGTCGACTGGCCCGAAAGACCTCGTGAAGCTGAGAATTTGTTTAGTTTACCTGAAGTTCAAGCCGTAACAATCACCATCACTGAAAGCGGTTACAGTTTAAATAGTGATCATTCATTGAATCTTGATGATAGTGCAATTGTGCACGAGCTTAAGGGGGGTCAATGTACCACAATCTATGGTTTCCTTGCCAACGCTTTGGCACAACGTGCAGAGAAAACTGATGCACCAATATCTATCCTGTGTTGCGATAACATTCGTGAAAATGGAACGATGCTTGCTCGTAATTTGAATACGTACCTCCAAGCAACAAAGCAGTTAGCTTTGGCACAATGGGTTTCTGACAATGTAGCGTTTCCTAATTCAATGGTCGATCGAATTACACCACGAGCCAATCCAGCTTTAGAGGGCGAGATTCAAACCCTGTTTCCTGGTCAAAACTTACAGCCCATCCATGCGGAAGAATTCTGCCAGTGGGTGATTGAAGATTCATTTAATGGAGCAATGCCTGATTTGGGCCATGTTGGTGTCGAAATTGTACCTGATGCTAATCCATATGAGGAGGCGAAGATCAGGATACTTAATGGCGGTCATACAGGTTTGACCTACCTTGGAGCACTGGCCGGTTACAAAACCTTCGACCAAGCGATGGCTGATGATATGCTTCGGAATCATTTTGATGCATGGGAAAATCAGGAAGTTTTACCCGGATTAGACATATCGTTACCCTTTGATAAATCGCATTATCTGGATGTCATTACAGCACGGTTTAAAAATCAAGCAATTGCTGACCAACTTGAGAGAATTTGTGTGGATGGGTATACCAAAATGTCGATTTACATTCGTCCAACTTTAGCCGGGTGTCTCCAACACGGTATTACCCCATACAATGGCTATAACTGTGTTGCAAGCTGGATTGTATTCTCGCGTCGATGGGCTGAAGGAAAAATATCCTTTACATACCACGAACCGTACTGGGGTCAACTCCAGCCACTCCTTGCTGAAGGAAAGGAAGAAGAGGTCGCTCAATCAGCGCAGTTATGGGGAGAATTACCCGAAAAATATAAGGACTTTGTTCCTGATATGGTTACTGCTATCAAGGAGATGGAAAAGAAATGGCCGGCTTGAATTTAAACGGAGTGTCGAAGTTCTTTGGTGATTTGCAGGTGATTCATGATGTAAATCTTGACATTGCCGATGGTGAATTTGTCGTGTTTGTTGGCCCCTCTGGTTGCGGGAAATCCACACTTTTAAGAATGATCGCAGGATTAGAAGAAATCAGTTCTGGTTCAATCTACATTGGTAAAAATGAGGTGAACGAAGTTGCCCCTTCCAATCGGGGAGTTGCAATGGTGTTTCAAACATATGCCCTTTACCCGCATATGTCGGTGTACAAGAATATGTCTTTTGCGCTTGAACAGTCCGGTATACCTAAAACTGAAGTTGAGAAAAAAGTGCGTCATGTCGCCGAAACTCTCAAAATCACACCCCTGTTGAAACGTACTCCTCGTACACTTTCGGGTGGGCAACGCCAGCGCGTGGCAATTGGACGAGCGATTGTCAGAGAACCGGATGTTTTTTTGTTTGATGAACCATTATCCAATCTTGATGCGGCCCTTCGTGTCCAAACTCGGCTTGAAATTGCTCGGCTTCATAATCGGCTTGGTACAACAATGATTTATGTGACACATGATCAGGTTGAGGCGATGACCTTGGCCGACCAGATTGTGGTGCTGAAAGATGGTGTTGTTGAACAAAAAGGGAAACCAATTGACTTATACGATAGTCCACAAAATAAGTTCGTTGCTGAGTTTATTGGTAGTCCCAAAATGAACTTTTTTGCAAATCATGATCTACAACACATGAATTCTACTCTTGCTCAGTCCAGCGAAGACTATATCTGGGGTGCCCGTCCCGAGCATTTTGTTGAATGTAATAAGAGTGAAGCACTTTTTGTTGGTCGACTTGAGTTGGTTGAACACCTAGGAGAATATGTTCTTGTCCATCTTATTGGTGATTCTGAACTTGAATTCATCGCCAAGATGAATCGTCTTCCGACCACCTCAAAGGGAGAGGAAATTTACTTTACTGTCGAAAGAGAAAGGTTGCATTGTTTTTCAAAAAACGATGGTAAGCGAATTCTAGATCCCACAATCAAAGCATGATTAAATGGCAATAAATCTGGTATTGCTTAATCAATAGTTTTGCTTTGAATAGTGTATTCCTGCAGCGTTAAAATGCTGGGAAAAAGTTTGTCCTTAATACCCTTTTTCGGCCTTTGATTTGAAAAGATAGTTTATCTTTTGTTCTATTTTAACTTTATCGAAAAGCAATATCGGGTTGAACTGTAAGATCAAATTAGAAATTCATTTAGAATTTACGGCTTAAGGTTTTAATGAAGAGTAATATTTCTGTAATTTACCAAGGATTGGGGAGGGGTTCATTACTTTGCTCGAGGAAGATTGAGCATATAAAATTCCCTTATCGAAAAAGGCACTCTTTACAGAGAGCAACAAGCTGAAGGTGGAGGTCGACCTTAAGTGGCTGAAGAAGTATGATGAGAGTTCTGGATGAAACACCATATTTTTTGGCATTAAACCCTGTTCTTGAGTTCTTCGTCCAGTTCTAGGAAGTATCGGATTAAGTTGTGGAACCAGAGATAAGATAAAGTTCTCAGTTTTTAGAATTAGATTATCTGTGGAGGGGCTGTTGATGGCATCATCTGTATTGGCCATCGGCTTGCAAAGGTAATTGTGTAATCCAGAGTACAATAATTAAATCAATGCAAGGGCACAGGATTCTATATTTGTGAATTTAAATACCAAGACTCTGAAAGAAGATATCCTGGAGGTTCTGAATCTGATATATCTCTTGCTGTAAAACCTAAGGCAAACGAATACCTAAAACCGGCCAATAGAACAAGCGGCTAAAATCTGGGTGGATATATAAGTGGTGTCACAATTGCCTTTATTATCGGTGTGAAACAATATTGGTGACCGCCAAAAACTACCGTCGGAGTATGAGAATTGAACTCTGGGGTTCATTAGCAACATGATTTCACTGGAATTATGTTACTCAAATTTTGTACCGAAATTACAAGAATAAATTTTTGATTTTACCAAAATAAAGGGTATGTTATAAAAGGCTCATAAAACACTTCGCAAGTATTACCCAAAAGGAAATTCCTTTATAAAAATTACAATAATATTCCCTAAACAAAACAAATCAAGAGAATGGATTAACAAGAAACGATGGCCTGAAGGGGCTTACTTTTCTTATTCTGGCACTTTCAATTTTCCAACAAATGTTACTCATCCATCACAAAACCTTCGTTGTAGGGATTGTAAAAAAGCCATTCTTTTCAGTTAAAGCAGGAACAATAATGCACAAGTCCAACTTAAATCACCAAGATCGTCATTTTTATGTTCATAAAAACCTCAAGGGTATTGCAACTATGAAACTTCATGGAGAGCTGGAAATTATTGAGGGTCAGTTTGGTCGTGTGTAAGTTATTTCTAGTAAACCTATGAGGTCAACGATTCCCAATTGAAGGGGATTGTTGAAGTTCATGAAGTTTAGAAGAGGGCAAGGAAACTAACAAGCACCAGTTAATATAAAATACTGCAGTTGCTAACATGAAAGAACGAGGGAGCAACAATCTTGTTGCCAATGTGGTTGTAGTTACCTGGAGGAACACTACAAGGTTTTGTCAAGTAAACCACCTAGGAAGGAACTGAAATCTTTGCCGATAGAAACAAGTCCTATACTGGATTTGGAAACCACAAAACAGTAAATCACAGTATGGGTGCGTCTGAGGATAATGTCCTCAACAGTAGCATTGATTCCTACTGGGCAATGTTCAAGGGAAAAAAGGGCATTTATCTCAAGATGAGTTCCATAACACTTCTCAGATATGTAGGTGAGTTTATCGGTGGTGATAAGCAAAGAAAAGCCAATACCACTGACCAAATAACAGATTTGGTTTTAAGTATGAATAACAAGCAATTGACTTGTAAAGAGTTCATTCAATAGAAAGGAACAATATGGATGAAATTGTCAAATCTGGATATTCAATTTATAATAAGAAAGCCAAACAAAAGACCAAAGTAAATATTCTTAAAGATTTATATCCACCTTTACCTGAAAAAAGGTTTTCAATAATTTATGCTGACCCACCTTGGCATTATAACGGGAAATTGCAATACGACAGGTCAGCAACAATAAATGGGAATAAGGGTTGGAAAAAGGATATTTTTATCAGTGGAGCAGCTTTTGAATACCCTACAATTAAAACTTGTGAAATGAAAACATTGGATGTTTGTTCAATCGTTGAAGATGATAGCCTTTTATTTATGTGGACAACAAACCCACATTTAGCTCAAGCAATAGAGCTTGGTAAAGCATGGGGATTTGATTATAAGACAGTTGCTTTTGTCTGGAACAAAATGAATCACAACCCTGGGCAATATACGCTGTCATATTGCGAGTTATGTTTGTTATTCAAAAGAGGTAAGATACCAAAACCTAGAGGTGCAAGAAATATCAAACAACTATTAAACATACCTCGAACAATACATAGTTCTAAACCGAATGAAGTTGCGGACAATATTGTTAAAATGTTTCCAACACAAAAAAGAATTGAGTTGTTTGCTAGACGAAAAAGAAAAAAATGGGTTGGTTGGGGGTTAGAGGCAGATTAACTTTCAGTTAATAAATGTTTCAATTTTGATTCAAAACTTTCAATCAATTCATCGGTTGTGTTTGTATCTCTCCAAAAGAAAAAATGGTCTTTGTATACATCAAACCAGCAAGTAACTTCTTTTACTCTACAAATATCTCTAGTTATATCGCCCTGAAACACAATCCAAAAAGGCAAATAATATTCGTCAATCCCGCCCTTTTCTCTTAATTACTCAATTCATCTTTATCCATAATAGAATTGTAAATAGCAGAATAAAATTATGAGTTAAATATGAAAAAGAACAAAATGATTCAGAAAGGCCGGTCATACAACTCAATCAATACTACCAACCGTATATGAAGGGAATGGGAAAGTAAGTTCACATACCAACCACCCAGATAAACTGGCTTGGATACTGTTTAAGGACTATGAATTTGAATGCGAGGATGAATAACAATCAAGGGAATTAGATTACGAATGTATATAATTAACTTCAGCAAAATAAGATAAATCGGTTATAGTATGGTTTATTTGATAACCTGACAACCAAGGTACATGAAATTGGAGGCAAGATCATGAATGAAACAGGACAAGATCTGCTAACTGAAGAACTCGGATTTTACAATCAAAACAAGGAAAAGTTTCTCCATGAATACACTGACCGCTACTTGCTTATCAAAGGTAACGAGCTGATTGGAAATTTTCCTAATAAGGAACAAGCAGTAGGCGAAGGAATACGCCGTTTCGGTAAAGAACCGTTCTTGGTTAGATTATCCGGGATGGATACTCCCACAATTACTATTCCTGTTTTGGCATTAGGGTTACCATGACGATCCTGAATTTTCGAGCTGATGGCAAAAACCAAGCAGGTGAGTTTATTCCTAACCCTGAAACACTTGCTAAAGTGGGGCCTATCATTCCAATAACCCTTGCCCTTCCGGACGATGCTCAGCGGGCCTACATTGACCGTAATGAAAGCCCACCGTCACCCATAAAAGGGTATGCGCTAATTGACACCGGCGCTAGTAACACATGCTTTGACCTAGATGTTGCCCACAAGGCAGGTCTTCCAATTGTTGGCTTGTCAAATATGGCATCTGCCTCCCGGGCTAAACAACAAGTCCCGACCTTCGCAGGTAAAATAATCTGCCCGACGCTTACTATAAATGTGAATGAAGGTATGGGTGCCAAGTTGTTTTCCCTGAACAATAAATTGATCGCTCTTCTAGGGCGTGACATCCTCAAATCGGCTATTCTGATCTATAATGGACCTGCGGGACATTTTTCACTCGCAAATTGACCAAACAGATTTTAGTTAATGTCAGTTAGGTAAATCGGAATTTCTGTTTTGATCTTGATTCCTTAATAACTTGATTGAAGCACAAAAGCAATGGAAGCATTGCAAACCTGATGTTAAATTACACCCGCTTTTTCAAGACTGTCCAAACGGCAAATGCTAATCGGTCCTTGCGGTCTGTTCCTTCCAATTTATTGATAGCCTTTTGTGCAGATCTAATTACAATTTGGGTGTTGGAACGGGGAATACTAAACTGGGGGTCATAATCCGCTAATTGACGAATACGTTGAGTAACCACAAAAGTTTCGGCAAAATCCTGGATGCCAGAAGGAAATCTTTTTATTTCATCCCTAGAACATTGATTCTTCGCAAAATTGTGCTCAACTGACCGATAGGCCTGTTGCCAAGCCCCTATGCTTCGGTTAGAACCAGCCGTTCCAACTATGGTATCAGCACAATTACGGCAAAGTGCATGAAACATCGCATAGTACGCATTACTCACAGCCCTATTGAGACTAGTCTGCCGGGGCCTTCCAATGCGGCCTTCCTTTGCCATCAAATTGGCAATATCAATTAAGTGTTGCGTTCGCATGCTAGGCCCCTCCTAGAGTCATAAAAGTGGAAAATGCTTACCTTTGTTTACCTGCTGGAAAGTTTGATGCAGGTATCGCGGCAATCCAAGTGTTTTTTTGGACAATTGTGGTCGTTTTCGTCTTCATATATTCGCCAAAAATAATGACTGAATCACTACCACAATCATTGGTTTCTTCAGAATTCACCCCAATTATCTGGGCCGGACCTGAATTAGGCCTTTGAAGAATTTCATAATAATTTGCATGGTACTATAACTATTTTACTCATCAGCACCTAATAACCACCATCAACTATTTCAAGAAATATTCTAACCTAACTCACCCTGATTTACGATTTAAACAAAAAAACTGTTGAAACGCTGAGACAACAGCAATTCCGTGCTATCATCACAACAATATTAAATAAGCTCAGCGGGTAAACATTATGGAAAGCAATAATCCCATTTACTACAATCTTTAATGCTTGGTGCTGCTTTCAAAACAGTTTATTCATGAAAATTGCTACAAGCGAGAGTGGGATGTTGGATAAGGGCTAAAACAAGCTATTCAAGCTTCATATCTGAGGGTGATTGTATCACTCAACCTCCCAAATTAAAACCCTTTAATAAACAAAGTAAAATGATTGTTCATTCGGATTTGAAAAGATATATGTGAAAGAATTGATACATGGAATAATTGTACTGTTAGTCAGTGAAAAGGTCGTAATTGACTTATGAATGAGGGGAAATAAACTCTTTTTTCTGCAAAAGCAAATCAGAAGTGAAATTTGCCAGACCTGTTGAATGGCCCCAAATGTATTATTAATTTGCCGGATCATTAAATGATAAATGCCGTTGCAAAGCTTATTAACAACTTGCCTAACAATCCGAAATATTTGTCCAAGCAAAAGAACGGTTAGACATCACAGAATCAATCAGGGTGAGAATGATCAGAGAAAATTAATGCCATGGAGCACCTCTTAAAGAATAGTTCAAGTGATTCAGCTGCGGGAAGAAGAGAATTTGTGGTTGTTGGTGGAGGAAAAGAAAGAACGACAAAATGGCGAATTAAATTTTCTGTTTTAGTAGATATCCATCCTACCTGATATTAAGTTTAATTGAAATTTTTAGAAGCAGGAGGTATTGGAGGAAACATAATTTCATTGGTATTTAATTTCAAAAGTCTATCATGGCAGTGCAATCTGTAATTTTTGAACGGTTTTTTTGTTTGACCCTTCCAACTGATTGATAGCTTTTACACCAATGTTAAATGTTAATTGGGCATTTGAGTGTGAATGTAGTGGTAAGAAGCGATGTCCGAAATATGGGCACGTCTATTTATTCCAAATTAGAAAATACCTTAATGGAGATTTGTTGGTCCGAGTAGTGCCAATGTGGAGACTATGTGTGTGATTAGGCCTAGGAAACGATGGAAAAGGGTCTATTTTTACCTTTTGGGGAAGATTATTGAATGAATGTGACCCAAAGGAGAAGAAAATATTCAGAATAATCATGATTTTTTCAAAGGCAAAAACAAGTGAATCCTGATTTTGGGATTTTATAGAGGTGCCCATATAAAGTAAATCATGATTATCCGTAATCTTTTTGGCAAATTCCTTTATGCAATAGGTAAATCCATTTGTTTTATCCCTAACACTGTTTCTTCGCAAAGTTATGCTCAAAGGACCATTAGCCATGCCACCAAGCTTGTAGGCAGCGGTCTGTACCAACCGTTCAAATTAAGGAATCACTATAAATTTCGGAATAGTGAATGAAACACCTCAACACCGCAAACTATCAGCACTTTTGAGAATACCCTGCTGAGGTCTTCCTTGGCAGCTTTCTCTAGCTGCCAAATGAGCAATATCAATAATCAAAAGGTAATGTGCGATAATATTCGGCTTCTTCTGGAGTCATGTAAAAGTAAGTAGCATAAAGCTTATCTTTGAATATTTCCCGAAAAGTTGGACGCAGTAACCGGGGCAAACTAACGGTTTTCTCGGTATCAATGTAATCGTTTTCAGCCTCAAATATGATGTGGAAATCAACGACAGGGTCACCATCATGGTCTTCGTTTTCTTCAGACGTCACCTCTAGTATCTTGGCCGGATACAGTAGCTTCTGAATCAGCTCTTTAAAGATTTCATTGACATCCTGCATTGTAATACTCCTTTTCTACTCACTAGCAAGTAACAATTACCATTGTCTTTGTCAAGTAACTTTCAACTTGGCACTCCTCTGTTCTTCAATGAAAACAAATAAAAAACCGTTGCCCCGTTGTGGCAACGGCATTTTGTCTGTTAATCACAACAATAATAATTGTTACTCAATGAGGGAGAATTGTAGAAAAAAATCCACTTTCTTCAAAGAAGAACTCCTAGTATCTTGCCTTTTAACCATCAATTCAATGAAGGCGTGATACTAATCCTTGCATCTCTCATTAAAATCATCATCAAAAGGAGATGGAGCAGGCGGTTGTTAGGTCGGTTTTCTTTTCTACTTGTCGTTAAGCTGATGGAGCAGTGGTAGTTGCCCGAGCTGTTTTTGCTCGGGTGGCGAGTTCAATCCCGAAACTCCTGGCCATGGCGGGGATATCCACTAACTCAAATCCTTCCTTGGCATATTTCTGACGGAGCCGAGGACTGAAGAGCGGTGAGACGAGCAGTCTTTTCCGCTCGGCAGTCTGCAAAAATTCGACACTGTCCTCCCTCACCTCCCCGGTGGCACTCGTCACCAGGTATTGCATGAACGCATCCTGCTGGCTTCTGACCGCCTTGAGTTTGTTTAATTCTGGGGCATGA
>MPNP01000284.1 GCA_002239085.1 Rhodobacteraceae bacterium bin131
ATATTAATCCAGTGTCTCTTCAACTCGCGGGATGTCAATTGACTCTTGGTGATTTATCAGCTGACTATGACAAACTCAATCTAAATTTGATGGAATATGGTGCAGAAAAAACTGGGTCAGTTGAGCTATTAACAGATTTAGGTATTTTACCTCCGAAACAAAACATGCTTGATGTTCGGGTTTCACAGTCGAATCTAAAACTTGATCAAAAATTAGAAATTGACCGATCCTACTTAGGTGATGACCTGATCAATAGGCCTCCAAAGTTTATACTGATGAACCCACCTTTTACCTCTTGGCGAGATGTTGGGATAAAGTTTAATGAAGAAATCCATAAAAACCTTCGGAAAAGACTTTCTGTTATTTGGGATGGGATTTCCGAAAGTGAGTCATATTTAAAATCAAAGAAGTCATCAATAGGATTGTTGTTTGAACTACTAGGATTGAAATTAGCTGAGAAAAGCAAAGGTGTTTTCGGGATGGTGATGCCATCTACAATACTGACTGCTGAAAGTCGAAGAGATGGACGCAAGTTACTTGCTAAATACTTGCATTTAGATACGATCATTACAAGCCACCATCCTAATTCATTCAATATGAGTTGGAATACCAACATTAATGAATGTTTATTAATTTTCTCGGCATTTTTCGAACAAAATCAAAATGCTCCAACCCGTTTTATCAATTTATACAGATTTCCTTCCAATCTTGAAGAAGCGATCGGGGTGATTGCAAAAGCATTTAATGGAGAACAAATCAATGGGTCCGTTGAATTATGGGATTATCAACTTGTAAGGAATGGCGATTGGACACCTGGAGTTTTCCCTGAAAGCGAGATGGTGATAAAGTTCCACATGGCGATAAATAACAACAAGCATTTACGAACTGATCTTCTCAGGAAAGTGGGGGGGGGGGGAGAAAAATGGCACGTTGGGAGGTTCGATATTTAGAAGTTCTTCTGACTTCGAGCTTGTAGATATAGGGAGCACATTGAGGATGACTGGACAATCAAACAAAAAATATGAGCACTTCGATTATGAGAAAGAAAATTCTATACCAGTAATCAGTGGTAGTGGTGGAAGAGATACAGGTCAGAATATGCTTGCAGGTAAGATAAACAAATGGGTACGACTCAGAAAACTACCTGACGAAGACGATAGTTCATGGTTTAAACGGATTAAGGAGGATCAAAAAATCATTGATAAATTCAGTTCCCATCTTCTTGTTGCTGTATCATTTGATACTCGTAGTTCACGAATTACAGCGATAGCCTCTGCCCAGAAAAATATTGGATACTCATGGATGCCGGTCATTGGAACCAAGCCACCAACATTCGCTGAGGCAAAAGCTTGCACTATTTGGCTTAACTCTACACTCGGACGAATCGCCCTCCGAAGGGTATGTGGCAGGAAAATTAGTTGGCCTAGATTCAGACCAATAAACTTTATTGATGTACCACTACCTGATGTAGACAATCCAGAGATAATTGAACTTTTATCTCTCGCTTATGATCTGACCTGTAACGAAATTGTACCAAAATTTAAGGATGGGATTTCTGAAGTTAGAACAATCTGGGATGATGCAGTTTCCGAAGCAATTCAAATTGACCGAAAAGTTATAAATCGTTGTGCGGAATTGCTAGCTCGTGATCCCTATGTTTCAGGAGAGCCTCTCCTATAAGGGCTTTAATTTTGGAGTTATTATAGAGAGCATTATTCTGCCATATCGCTTAACGACTTAACTTTATTTAATGAACTTTTACTTGAGATTGCTAGGGGTAATCGGCTCGCTATTCGTGTTGGAGACAAAAGCGGTACTATCTCTCTAAAGGGGTCTGCAAATGCTATCTCTGACTTCACTAAGCGAATTGCCCATTTAAATATCGTTAATGGAGTTGAGTAAATGGATGACAAAAACTAGGGTATCAGTTTTGCAGGTGTGGTAAGTTTACAAACTTTCCATCCGAAATTATACAGATATTTATGAATTCAATAACTCTGCAAATAACAAATGCTATATTAGTATCGCAGATTATCTTGAAGTAAGTTTCATAAGCAATTTTAGCGATATAGAAAGACCTATCTAGTGCCAACTTTCAGGACACGTGCTCGTACCCTTGATATGCTTGGTCGG
>MPNP01000285.1 GCA_002239085.1 Rhodobacteraceae bacterium bin131
GGGCTGATGGGGGAATGACATCAAGCGATTATACCATGCAATCTGTGGCCAACATATTGGGAGTCACGGTTGAGGTTCCCAAAATAGCCGAAACCACTTCTCTGGGAGTGGCTTATCTGGCCGGTTTGGGATCTGGGTTGTGCAATTCTCTAGAAGAGATAGAAACAAAGTGGGAAATCAATAAACGTTTTACTACTGGGATTGATGATTCAACAAGGGCAAAGAAGCTTGCAAATTGGAAAGATGCCGTTAACAGGACTTTAAGCCATCCAACCTGAAATAAAAACAATGGACCAATTTGGGACCTGCCACTTAATCAATCTTGATCGTCAAAATATTCAGCAGAATTCCTAATGAGCGCCACTTCTATACCAACAAGTTCTAATCCTGTTGATAACGCATCTGATCCGTCCATCAGTGTGGTAATGGTCGTTCGCAATGAAGAAAAGTATATCGCTGAGGCTATCCAATCCATCCTTGACCAAACCTTAAGCGATTTTGAGTTCATTATCGTTGATGATCACTCCACCGACCGTACCAAAGAGATAATAGGAGCATTTTCGGATTCCCGTATTCAGCTTTTTGACAATCCTAATACCCCAGGTAAGCCAGGAGGATTAAATTTTGGGTATGCACAAGCACAAGGCAGATACATTGCACATATGGATGGTGATGACATCTCACTTCCCGACCGCTTGCGTTTGCAATATGATTTTATGGAAAGTCATCCCGACATCGGAGTATGTGGAGGTGGGATGGTGAAGTTTTATGAACGCAAATGGTTTAATCAAGAAAGAATTGTGCACCAACCAGGACAAAATAATGAGGTGATAAAAAAAATGTTTATTGGCCGAATTGGGGTGAATAACGCAACGGCATTAATCAGAGCCAAGGTTATCCCTGACACTGTGCGCTATGATTCCCAATTCAATTGTGCCGAGGACTATATGTTTTACAGTGTTCTAGCACAGTTTACGCAATTTGGCAATTTACCTGATATTGTTTACAAATATCGAAGGTACTCTTCAAACCTCTCCAAGTATATGAAGGGAACAAAAAGGCGAGATGGAATTAAAGCTCACCTTATACATCTCCATCGAATATTTTCGGAGGTTGACTTTGCCCACAAAGAGAAGTTTCTAATGCTGCTCCATGATAAGAAGACCAAGCTTAAATTGCATGAAGTCGTGGAGGTTTATCGGACGGCTGGGTTTTACGAATTTAATAACTATAAGGATATCAAGTCATTGATTAAAGCCCGGATTGACTTCATTGGCTATGCGGTAACTCGTCCGGTCAATGTGACTCTTACTTTATACTGGCTCTATTATAAAATGCATTCTGCTGTTAGTCAGTGCTTTAGTACCAAATCCCGTAATGATCTCTGAAGTATTGGATGCCGTGGCAAGCAAGACCACCACGGTCAAGGTCATTAAAGACTGCTTTATAAAGAGGTTCAGAATTAAGCGCTCCAGAGTTTTCTGTTTTTAAGTGCCTTTTGAGTGATCGTTTCCAAAAAAACTCATCCATCCATATTCCGATCTCATTGACTTCAAAATGGCCTGAAAGCCAAACATCGTCATGAGCCCAAATGAGGGGTGGAATATTGAACGTTTCTTGAGTGAAGAAATCGGGTGACACCGACACTCCCACACAACCTTCAGCGATATCGACATATCCCCCTTTGATAAATGGAGGTGGAATGGGAAGTATTTTATCTTGAATTTGATAGGCTGATCGTTTCAGCCAAAACGGGAGGTTTTTCAGTATGTATCTGGGACCTCCGCCATAGAATCCGATGCGTGGCTTGCGGCGAATGACCTTTCGTTTGAAGCCAAATCGGTCAACAAGCCAACCCCTTGCGACAACAACGTCTTGGGGTCGGGTTTTGGTTGTGTGAATGAGTCGCCCAAGCCAATACGGAGGATAGCTCCGGTCATCATCGCAGTATATTATACGGGTGTTATGGCCCTATCAACCAATCACACTTAACTCTGCAAGTCAGTTTTAAGGTTACCTTTATCCAATCTGACAATCAGAATCCCTGTTTTTGCCATTGAACACACTGATGATTCTGAATCATTGTATCTTCCTTGGGGTCTCAT
>MPNP01000286.1 GCA_002239085.1 Rhodobacteraceae bacterium bin131
CCTCAGTTCCATCGCTTCTTGGATGAAATGTGACCAGTTTTTTCGTGACCAATTCACCAGATTTCTGTGTAATGATAAAGCGTTCATTTAGCGAACTAACGAGACGGATGGTCGTGCCTTCTTTAATTTCTTCCTTTATTTTTCTTTTTAATATTTCCGGTATTGGAATGTTTTCAAATGGAAATTCCTCTCCTCCCAGATGGGAAATTCCAGTATCCAGATTTGTCATTATCTCATTCAGGGTGCTAAATGGAGGATGGTCTTCATCAAGAGAATGTTCAAAGGATGCAAATCTCGAATCTGGAGCTATCAGCACAAGCGTGTCCTTGAACCAATCATAAACGGGCCGGAAAGTATCAATCTGTTGGGAAATCGAATTTGTTAGGAACAACTGATTACTGCGAGTTCCTTTATATGCAAAAAGCAGGTGCTGGTCGTCTTTAAGGCTTGGGTCAAAATTCGGTTTATCTCCCTGCCGATCATATAAAGTTTTTTCGCTTGTGCTAGTTATTTTAACTAGCTTTTCCTCTAAAACCCTCTTCCGGGTGACAGCAAAACTGAATTCATAAATGATATCATCAATCAATAATTCCAGTTTGAAGCGAGAGGGTTTACCAACGGTGTTGTCATCTAGTTGGAATGTATCAACAGGAATATAGCTATCTGGACCGACACCTCTCACCACTAGTTGTTTAACAAAATTCAACGCCTTAAAAAAATTGGTCTTTCCTGATGCATTGCCTCCGTAAATTGCGGCAATCGGCACAATTCTGGTCTGATATTTTGTAATCTTGGGTACTCTTTCTCCATGTTGCCTTTCTTTGCTGGCAACCATTGAAAAAGAGACCGAATCCCGAAAGGACATCCAGTTTTCAATAGAAAAACTTATTATCATCGTACAGCCTTTTTATGAGAATTCTGCTCATTATACAAAGTTTATTATAAACAATCCTTAAAGTTTTAGTTTCGCCAACTCCCAATTCGTGTGGATTCTTATGAATTCTCACGAGGTTTCAGCTAATTGTATCCTATCAATAAAATAAAGACGGGATGATAGGTGTTCTATTGTGGGCCACGCAATTTACCAGATTACGGCTGGAATACCTCTCAGCACGTGATTAATTCCCTTTTCGTCACTGGTTCACAATTTAACATAATGAACTCAAGCGGCTGTATTTGCTGGGAAGTATGCTATTCCTGCATCATGATGCATCTCAAGATAAGCTTATTGGCATGAACAAGAAGCGGATTAAATTTCCCAGACTCTCTTGTTGATAAAATTTCAATTCGGGGGAGAATAACTTACACTTTTAACTGATATCAAACTCGTCCAAAAAAATAATAAATTCATGTCTAATCCTCTAAAATTTGATATTTCTTCATTCAAATCAGGACTATCAACCATACCTTGGATTGAGATGGAAAAGCATGTATCCTTGAGCTTAAGGGGGCGGATTACAACTGGAAGCAGATGGAATGGTGGGCATTCTATTTTGAGTATAAGAGTAAAAAAGCAACTTAAACATATAGAAAATGTATCAATTCCCGGGGAGAGGTTTGAGCAGGTTGAGTTTGATTTGAAAACTACGATAAATTGATCTAATCTGGGATTTACAGTCCCTAATGATTTGACTCGTAAAATTTCAAAATATACTAACGTGCTGGCAAAATTAACTCTCCTGCTTCTGAGGTAGAATTAAACCGTTACTCGCAGTCAAGCAATTATTTTGGTTGAGGTCACCCCGACACTCACAGCTTAGATGCTTTCAACCGCAGCGTAAATTGAAACATCACTGAAATCCATTAAAATCTGCAATTGGATTCGTTTCAGATCAAACTGTTCAAATGAACAAGTGCATCCCAACCTAAACAGATCGTGTGTCGAATTAAAAGAATCAGGCGAATGGTGGAAGGGTTACAGGACGAAGCCAGAAGGAACAAGACCCCCTAGTGAAAGGGGTAGTCTTTGTAAAATTGGTGGAGCCAAGGGGAGTCGAACCCCTGACCTCTTGAATGCCATTCAAGCGCTCTCCCAACTGAGCTATGGCCCCAAATTAGTAACCCGCAATAAGTATAAACCGTAACTTAATTAT
>MPNP01000287.1 GCA_002239085.1 Rhodobacteraceae bacterium bin131
CACGAAGCATTCAAAGAGCAGATCATTGAAGCTCATGGCCGAAAAAGAAGCTTCTGGTCAAATTATGAGGAGTAGAAATGAACGAACGAATTTATCTGCTGAAGGTACAGCTACTTGATATCGAGCCGGCAATCTGGCGTCGTTTTGTTGTGCCCGACAGCATCACGCTGGAACGACTGAACGATGTTATCCAAATTGTCATGGGCTGGACCGACAGCCATCTGCACGAATTTACCATGGGGGAAAACGGCACACGGAATATCCGACATTAAAAGAAGACGGGTTGATCTGCGGCAAAGGCCGTCTTGGAGGACTGATCAAACAAAAAGGCCGTGCCTTTCGTTATCTTTATGATTTCGGTGCCTGCTGGGGTCATGAACTTGTTCTGGAAGAAAGCCGCTATTTCAGTTCGCAACTGAGAACAGAGATTATCTGCCTTGAAGTTAAACGATCTTGTCCTCCTAAAGATGTGGTGGCATTTCGGTTTTATTGAATTCTATATTGCCTTGAAGGATTCGACCCTTAATGGCCGCGACAGATTAATGTCATGGTCCTGTGGTGACTACGACATTGAGCAGTTTGATTCCAAATTGGTAAACTTGGAATTTGCGAAATTCCGCAGCCGGTCACGGCAAAGGTATCTATTCTGTGGCGGGTAGAATGAAGGATACAAGCAAGCAACTTCAAAAAGTAGGAAAAAATGACCTCAAATGTTTGACCCGCAGCGGCCGAATATCTGGCATTTTTTGCAGCCAGTGACAAGGGAAGAGTTGAGGCTGTATACACTGACAAGAACATCTGGCTGACCCAGAAAATTTAACCTCTCTTTGACGTTGGTGTTCGGAAGGCAAAATATCATTTGAAAATTGATAGTTTGTGATAGCGAATTAGAGGAAATTGCAGTTATCGGAAATTTTTTGATAACTGCCACTGATGGTCAGGGTTATCGCATTTAAAATTTTTTCAGTTGTTTCCACCTACATTTTCTCCTATTCTATCAAAAAAATACAATTATTGAGGCAGAACAATGCAGACTATTTCCGATCTTTTTGAGGGCGTTGAAGACCCTCGCACCAGTCATGCCACCAAACATGATCTCCATGACATGCTGGTCATCGGTCTGATGACCATCATCTGTGGAGGTGAAGGATGTGCCGACATGGCCGTCTTTGGCCGTGAAAAGGAAGAGTTCCTCCGGTCGTTTCTTAAGTTGAAACATGGTATCCCCAGTCATGATGCGTTGTCCAACCTGTTCAGAAGCATTGACCCCAAGGGGCTTCAAACAGCTGTGCTCCGTTTGGTCAGAGGATGGCAGGATTATTTCAGTAACGATGTGATTGCGATAGACGGGACAGCCTTGCGTCGGTCTTTTACCGCTGCGTCCAAGCGCTCGCCCCTTCATCTAGTCCAGGCCTTTGCCTCGGAAACCGGTGTCGTTCTTGGGCAAGTCCGGGTCTCGGATAAATCCAATGAAATAACCGCTCTTCCGGCACTGCTGGACCTTCTGTCCATTACGGGGAAGACGGTCACCCTTGATGCCCTGCACACCCAAAGAAGTACGGCCAAGGAGATCCTGGCTCAGAAAGGGAACTATGTTCTGACTCTTAAGGGTAACCAAGGAACGCTTCATAAGGATGTCCGTCTCGCTATGGACGATCCACCTTCAGCGGCCCCGATGTCCGTTTCGGAGGCGGTGACTGAAACCGGTTATGGGCGGATTGAAACCCGTCGGGCTTGGGTCTCGGCGGACATTGACGGGATACAGGAGCGCCATGCATGGCCGGGGTTGGTGGCCTGTGGTACGGTGAAGACCGAACGCAATATCAAGGGCCAGAGCACCCGTGAGACCCGGTATTTTCTGCTGAGCGAACCTCTGGCACCGGATCAATTGCTGACTAAAGTGCGGAAGCACTGGAGGATTGAGAACTCACTGCATTGGGTTCTTGATGTGACCATGAATGAGGACCAGCAACGGACTCGAACCGACCATGGGGCCGCTAATATGGCTTTAATGCAACGCATGGCGGTCAATATGGCACGCGTGGTACCGGAGCAGAAAAAGTCCTCCATGCGCAGCAAGTTGAAACGAGCCA
>MPNP01000288.1 GCA_002239085.1 Rhodobacteraceae bacterium bin131
TTCGGTGTGGGAAACCGTTCACTTCTGACCGGCGGTGGACTAGGGATTGTAGGCTCTCGTAATGTAGACCAGACCGCTGAAGCATTTACACGCCAAGTAGCTGAACACTGCGCATATAATCGAATGCTGGTGGTTTCAGGAGGTGCTCGAGGTGTTGATCAGATTTCCATGAACGCTGCGCTTGAGGCCGGTGGTTTTACTATAGGTTTTCTTGCGGATAACCTTTTGAAAAAAAGTGTCGAACGAAGCTCCCGTCAGGCTATTTTCGATGGACGACTGCTGTTGCTTTCTCCTTACCATCCCAATGCCCATTTTAACGTGGGATTGGCAATGAATAGAAACAAGCTAATTTATGCCATGTCGGATTACGTTTTGGTTGTCAGTGCCGAACACAAAAAAGGCGGCACATGGGCTGGTGCAGAAGAAGAACTCAAGCGCGAGAACGCGATGCCTGTCTTTGTTCGGAATGGAAACGATGTACCAACGGGAAACAGCAAACTGCTGAATCTAGGCGCAATATCATGGCCTGAAAAGATTAATCGCAATAACTTCAGATTACTGATGCATGATTTAGCAGTAAACGCCCAAGACAAACGTTCCAATAAGAACTCTAGCCTCCTTGATATTAAGGCAGCTCAAGATTCGGTATCGAATGAAGAGCTGCCACTATTTTCCGTGTTAAAGGAAGATAAAACATTAACCGCCGATACGGAACCTGTAGTTGAATCTGAAGTCAAAACATCGGAGAGCTCAGCGTCAGTATATCAGGCCGTTTTGCCTATCATTTTAAATAAGCTGAATTGTCCATTTACCGCCGAGGAACTTGCCAAGGCTTTGGATGTGAATAAAACACAGCTCTATAAATGGCTGAAACAGGGTGTGGAAGAGAACAAGATTATTAAGCTGACAAATCCGGTGTGCTATCAGAAAGCAGAATCAGGAAAACAGGAGTGACTAAGGTAACTCTCAGAAAAACGGATAAAGAACGGATAGAAGATCCGCTAAGCTATGGGAGATATCCTAAGAAGTGAAGTCAAAAACCAAAGAACCTTACGAGGTCTCAAGGAGTTCAATGTTGACCTTGACGACTTAGCTCTGCAGTCTTTCTATATTGCACTCAAAAGGACCATTGAACTAGATAATTTCAGCTTCACTTAATGGTTTTCATGGGGAAAAGACTTGAGGTGGAGTGGTACCAAGCAGGAATGGAACAGTTCCCTTTGCAGTTTATAATGATACGTTGAATAAACAGGAAACTTAGATCTTTTACAACACATAGTATTTCCCAAGTAGTGAAGTGCACATACCAATCAATACTTTTTCTCAATGAATATTGTGGAGTTATTTTAAGGGCGGTCTGTAAAACTGGAAAATATCAAGCCAATCGCGCTGAATTATTTTTGGCAGGTGTCCTACATGAGATTCAGGAAAACCATATCGGACATCAAATAATTCTTGTGTGATTGTATCACTCATACTGAACTTAATTCCTTCGGGAAACTTATTGTACGAAATATAATACCAGAGTTCATAATGATAAATGCTATATGGTTTTTGGTTAAGATCTATTTCATTAGAATTTTCTCCCTTTAGTATTTTTTCTTTCACCCCAAAATACTCTCTCAGTTCAGCATCCGAAATGGTTGCTTCCAAAAATTTAGGGTAAAGGTCTGGTCGTACTATCCTAGAAATGATTAAATCATTCATAACCCAATACATTCCGCGAGGAATATTTTTTTTATCCAGAATTTTGCCGCTCGCCAAATTGATTGATGAAACAATGTGCTCAACATGCCTTAAAGAGATCGAATTTGGATTGGCTTGTGCTATATTTTTGACCTGCCACTTCAATCTATCGCTTACTTCAAAAAGTACTTTCATTTCTTCACATAACCAGTTCAAATACTGGTTTACATAACGTTCTTCACCTTCAATCTCATGGGGAAGATTCAGGGTCACTTGGATAAACTTTTGCAGATAGGTTTTAATTTCATTATCCTTGTTCCCTTTTCCATACCGAACACTGACCATGTCTTCAAGCGCTTCCAGATTTACCCCAAGAACAAATTGTACGTTGGAAACAGAAAAGA
>MPNP01000289.1 GCA_002239085.1 Rhodobacteraceae bacterium bin131
ATTATTGATCTTGGGGGTGGAGTATTCCATAACGCTACTGTCGACACTGCCATTTGCATTATTCGAAATGGAATTGAATGCCAATCCACTGATAAATTTTTTCAAACAAATCAAGTTGTTGAGATTACTAATGGGCAATTTTCTTTTCCGCCTAATCAAAATGATTTCAGTAACTTCAAACCTCAGGTTGGGAGTCCATGGCTCATCCTTTCATCGGTCGATAGTTCAATCATCAACAAGATGAAAGAATCTGGGACGTCTCTCAAAGATTGGGATATATCCATTTACCGAGGTATTGTTACCGGATTTAATGAGGCGTTTATCATTAACCAATCCGTGCGAGATCGATTGGTTGATGAAGACCCGAGATCAGCGGAAATTCTAAAACCGGTACTCAGAGGACGCGATATAGAACGTTATCAGGCAATGTGGGCAGGTAAATGGCTTATTGACACTCATAATGGTTACTCCAATACTCCTCCAATTAATGTGGATTTGTATCCTACGGTAAAATCTCATTTAAACAAACATTTTGAGAGACTTGAAAAGCGATTGGACAAGGGAATAACACCCTACAATCTTCGTAATTGTGCTTACCATGATAAATTCTTTGAAAACAAAATTATCTGGAGAGAAATTGGAAATAGAGGTAGATTTTATTTTGACAATAATGGCCAGATGATTTTGCAAACAGCTTTTTTTATCACTGGCGAACAGTTACCATACATATGTTGCTTTCTCAATTCTAAATTACCAATATACTTTATGCAAAAAACTTCAACTAGCCTTGGAGAAAGCTTTAGGTGGCTAAAATATTTTGTTGAATCAATACCTTTACCTAAACTAAGTCTCACCGAGATGTCAGAATTCAAAGTTTTTGTTGAGGAGGCACAAAAAAAGGCGGCTGCAAAAGAAAGTAATATTGACAACGTAATTGAAGAGAAAATTCTCCAACATTATCACCTATCCAATAAAGAGATTGAAACGATCAAGGGAACTAAGTAATTTAGAATTTAAATCCTTACAAATTGACCAAATCTGAATTTACGATGTCTATTTCTATTTTGGAAAGCCCATGAAATTCAAATAATATATTGTTCAATTGTGTTTCAATTTCCCATTTTCCTTCATAAGGAATTATTGACAAAGCTTCTTCAACAAGTAAATTGACCTTTGTTGTAGTGATTTCACTAACAATTGGGATAGGAATTGTTTCTAGGTAAACTTTTCCCCATGTGTATCCTCTCCCAATTGTAGGAGCAATTTTTGAAATGTACCAATTAAGAAGATTTGAGTTGAGAACACCAAAAAGGAAATGCAGTTTTGATCCAGTTAGCATAAACACGGTTTTATCCAATATCATTCCGTTTTTATCAAAGGCAAAAATTCCTTTTACACTCGTCTCCGGCCAGATAATTTTGTTTTCAAAGAATTTATTATGGTAAGCACAAGTATCCTGCAACTCATACCATCTGTGGGGTGATTTCTTTCTAGAAATCAATTTCCCATTTTTTCTTAAATTCTTCTGGCAAAGTCTTTCTTTGCCATAATGCAATAGATATTTCTTAATGGCAGAATAGTCATCAATATTGATTTTTTGTGAAGGCATTGTAGCAATTAACCATAAATTCATCCACTTTGCATGATAACGTTCTATATCGCGTCCTCTGAGTACCGGTTTTAGAATTTCTGCTGATTTTGGATCTTCATCAACCAACCGGTCTCGCACGGATTGGCTAATGATAAACGCCTCATTAAATCCTGTCTTAATCCCATTATAAATGGATATATCCCAATCTTTGAGAGACGTCCCAGATTCTTTCATCTTGTTGATGATTGAACTATCGACCGATGAAAGGATGAGCCATGGACTCCCAACCTGAGGTTTGAAGTTACTGAAATCATTTTGATTAGGCGGAAAAGAAAATTGCCCATTAGTAATCTCAACAACTTGATTTGTTTGAAAAAATTTATCAGTGGATTGGCATTCAATTCCATTTCGAATAATGCAAATGGCAGTGTCGACAGTAGCGTTATGGAATACTCCACCCCCAAGATCAATAAT
>MPNP01000290.1 GCA_002239085.1 Rhodobacteraceae bacterium bin131
ATGCGATTTTTGTATTTCGCAATTTGGAAATTTTTTGGTCTCAAATCAATCAAGGTCATAACTATAACCAGTTTGCTCAGGACCGTTGTAAGGAAATAGCTGAACAATTCTCCTCCCTTTCGGTGAGCCAATTTAAATCACTCACCCCATTTGGAAAATACATACTGGATAAACTCCTTGAAGGTAGGGGTAAAAACCAAGTTGAGTAGTCAAATCAATTTGAGCTTTTATTGTGTCTGCACAGAAAACACCAAACATTAGCGGGAATGACCGACGAGTTCTTGAAAATGGTGAAAAAGGTTCTAATTTCATACATTCGGGCGAGATTGCTGGTTAAATGAGGTCTCAAGGAAGAGAAACTATTCAGAACAATCAATTTTTCTGTGAAGGGCAAAAACAGGTAAATTCTGATTTTGGGGATTTATAGAGGTACCCATTAATTAAAATTCTTTTAGGAGAATTAAATTGTCCAGCGACAAACATAAAGAACTATTAAAGTTAATTCCAGAACTAGATAAGCCACCACCCTCCGATTCTAAAGAATATTTAAAGTGGCTTAAGGCTTGTGCTCATTTAGACTTTCTCAAAGAGAACGCTAACTCTGACGAAATAATAATGTTTGCACAGAGTGAACATTCTATTGTTTACACAGCTGTAATTACTAATGAGCGACTATTATCACTTGATGAAAAGACATTATTATGTTGGGACGGCACTCCTTATAGACATGCTGCAAGTGACGATCCTGGAAGCGAACAGAATTTTTTTGCACAACGAGTTTTTCCTTCAGAGCTTTCAGATGACTCGGATGGAGTAACACAAATGATTATTGTGAGAACATTTAAGGGGCCGAATGATGGTCGGAATTATTTTGGGATCAGACAAGATTATGTTCATGCAACAGATATACATTGGCAAACCGAACACGATGCATTCGTCAAATATGAAAATGGCGGTCTATCACATGTTGTTTCTGCAACGCATGACCAAAAAAGTAACATCTCATTGGTTACTTTCCAAAGAGACCCGCTAGAAGAATACTTGGTGGTAACAAATTCATCATTAATCAGAAGTTTTGATTTTACATTACATAGAGGCTATTCTTCCAATAGCCAAGTGAATTTGAAAATTGAATATAAGAATTTTTTTTATAACCAAGAGAACAGTGGAAACACATCTTACGCAGCTGGAATACAAATCATTCCGCCCAAACGAAAAAGTTCCGAAATTTTTAAACAATTAAGTGAAAGGTATTGAGCGGTTGAGCCAAAGAGTAAGGTAAAAATAATTTCAAGATTATTGAACTAATCAAGTAATAAAGGTATCTTCAAACCGCAAGGTTGAACAAATTATTTCGAATTAGAGCATAATTCGCTACACTATGAATTGTCACCGTCCTTTTTTTGACCGGATATTTTGCTGAATTATAAGTATGTTCAAGAAAATATAAGTTGGCTGTGCTTGAAATTACGTGTCATGCTGCTTGGTATTTTCTGTGCCAACACAATTTAGGCCCTGAACTGCGATTTGGCTTTCGTTATAATCTTTGAAGACGAGATTGTATAATCGTAGAAACGAGATGGATCTTTATAAACAGTTAACAAATGATCCAGCTTTAAGGTGGCCATGCAACATAGTCTGCGGGAGAAGATACAACAGTAATTATAAATGAATGCACAGAACGTTCTTAAGTTAGTACATCTAAAGGGAGAAAAATGCTTTAATGGCTAGACTATTTCCTACCACTATTCCTCAACGTCCAAAAGGGTCACTTATTATTAGTGAGGTATGTCCGGTCTATTATGAGGTTTACTTTCTGCCATCAAAAGAAGTTTTGAAAGATTTGGGTGGGAATGAGGACATCAAAACTCTTATTCTTGAAGTGCTTTCACCATGTAACATCGTTTCGATTCATCCCATAAATACGCTACACACCAGCCCTAAATTCCTTCAACCAAAATATGATTCTCTAGAAACCATTAGACTGCATGGTTTCGATTATGGATATGGAGAAACAGAAGACGAAGTGTTAGAAATACTAGAAAAGTTGCCCTCC
>MPNP01000291.1 GCA_002239085.1 Rhodobacteraceae bacterium bin131
GTGAATTCTAATACCCCCTGAACCTGTTATGTTTTCGCCACAAAGAGTTTCTGCCAATCTTCAACCTTTACTTCCAATTTTCTGGCGTAAGCCGAGCTAGAAGACATAAGGTATTTTAACTGAATTGAACTAAAAACAGGATTACCTTTAAATCTTCGAATAAAATTTTTCTCTGCAGTCCTTCCGTTAAACCCAATTTTCCTGATAGATGGATACATCTTAATCAGGCCCTCAAGGTCGTTAAAGATAATGCTACTTTTGCAAATGTTTTTGTCTTTGCTTCCTATTCGTTTAGCCTTTTTAATTACATCCCATAGGGCAATACCGTGTCTGTGGAGAAACTCCACTCTGGATTCGTAATCTAGGTTAATTTGTTCTCCATGGATGTGAGAAATAATTTCCCAAAATTTGTTGCTATTTTTTGCATAATATTCGCCCTTTATAATTGATTCGTCTCCTGGCAAGGTCCCCAAAATCAAAATACTTGATTGATCATCAATTATGGGCTCAAACCCTATTTTAATCGACATTTTTATTCTCCTTTAAGTTAAAATAGTTCACTAGCTCGCTATACCTAATATAAAGAACAAAGATAATGGTTTATCTAAGCAGCTATGAGATTAGGTATTATTTTTCCGATTATATCATAATAGTTCAGAAGATTCACCCTGTAGTGCGATTTTTATTATATTTTGAGAGGGTTGTTAATCATTATTGGTAATAATCCAGAAAAATCTTTGTTTTTGCAGGTCAAGTCATTTTTCTTGCATATTATTTTTAATTTGGTTATTTGAGTTTGTAATTTTTTGGATTCCAATCAAATTCCAAAGTCTTTCACTCGGAAAAAATTGAATTAAACCCGCATACCTCATCATTGAAATATCACCAAAGTAGTTGAAATTGACGAATGCAAAATAACTCTCAAAAGAAATCAGCCTCTGAATGGCTTGAGATAATCAAGCAAAAATCAAAGAATGCTGGTGATGGTAAGTGGCTTGAAGATCTTGTCTGCGATATTGCTTGCCGTGTCCCCGAATGGAATTTAACTAAGGCTATGAAATGGCAGGATTGGTACCCAGCTAATCCCGACCTTAAATCATCAAATAAGGATTTAGGAATTGATATTGTTGGAGAACGCTATGACGGCAGTAACATAGCCATTCAATGTAAAGCACGCCAAAATCTGGGGGGGGGTAGTAGAGATAGTACCCTTACTATTGCTGATTTAAAAACATTTATTGCCATTACTGACAACACCACTTGGGTTGAAAAATGGGTTGTCACTAATGTCGATTTCGCAAATAACCTTGAACAACAAAATCTCTCTCGAGACGAAAACACTCGAATTAAGATTGTTGACTTTTTTACAACAGTAGAGTTTCTTGCCAGACTTGAAGATGAGGGCCGTGACAATGAGCTTCTTACAGAAGTACAAGACATTGCTGTTGACAAGGTCGTTAGTGGGTTGAAGGCCCATGAAAAGGTAGGACGGAAGAACTGGAAATCTGGCGAGTCTCGTGGTCGGCTCATTATGCCCTGTGGCACTGGAAAGACACGGGTTTCGTATAGGGTAACTACCGAGACCGTCAATGCAGGTGAAATTTTCGTCGTTCTTGTACCCTCAATTGCATTAGTTTCTCAGATTAAGCGTGATTATCAAAATCTAGCAAGGAAATTTGGGGTGTCAATGCGAACACTTGCAGTCTGTTCTGATAAGACTGCGGGAATAACAGAACCAAGAATGTCTGACAACATGGCAGATATTGACAAAAACCCAACAGCGGATGTGAGTCACACACATACCTATGAAATTGTCGGTGAAACAGCGACAAACTCCCAACAGGTTAAAGAATGGATTGAGAAGCAAACTCGCAACGATGCTTATCCTGGACTCATTGGATTGTTCTCAACCTATCAATCCGCCCACAATACGGCATCTGGTTTAAGAGAAACTAACAGCCAAGCCAAGCTTCTTGTTTGCGATGAAGCCCATCGAACTGCAGGGTTTCGGCGCATAAAGAAAGATAATGAAGAATTCCGTAACTTTACTTTATG
>MPNP01000292.1 GCA_002239085.1 Rhodobacteraceae bacterium bin131
GCCTTTGGGACAAAAGAGATGTTCCATGACATGGCGGCAGTACCAGCGGATCCAGGTGAAGAGATCCCTAATACAGGGACACCCGCTGTAGACGCTACGGGTACTCTAGCTGGTGGAACTTTTACTGTTGTAGGTACTGCTCTAACTCTTACTATTCCCACTGCTGAAGTTTTAAACGTGGACGATGATAATCCTGAACTCGTTTTGGCAGATACTGAAGCTCAAATAGGCACTAGTATTAGAACTGCTGATACTGGTGGAACGGGTAGCACCGAAGAAGCGCCAGTGCCTGCAACAATCACTATTGCTGCAACAAACTTAGACCGCAAAATTGATTTGGCTAGTCAAACGTATTATTTCGTTTTGAAAGGTTTAGCTGATGATGATGCAATACACAACGGAAAGAGAATCTATCGTCATAAAAACTATCTGGACCCAACTAATGATGATAGTGATGATGACACTGCTACAACTGATACTGAAGCTGAAGCTGTCGACAAACTTTTCACCTTAAATGTTATGGATTCCTTAGGTTATCAAATGGCAGTTGATGCAGTTCCAAACCGTAGAATTAACAAAAAAGATGCAGTGCCAGCGATGACCTCGTTGGTAGCGGAACCATCTAGTCTCAAGGCGATTGCCCTTTCCGGTTCGGTTGCGTCAGTCAGCTACGCACTCACCGCCGGTACAGGTGATGCACAAGGATGGTCGTTTGGAACCAAATATGATGCTGGGGTCGTCACCGTTGGACTTGGTATGAACAGCAATAGTGTGCTCTCCGCAAGTGTGGGCGGTTCAGTGACCAACATCGGTTATGAGTTCATCTATGTTCGGCAATCTGGTATGACAAGGTCGGTAGCCGCTGCTACAGCTGCCGGTGACGCGGGTCTTGTCGGTGTGAACAATTGGAATGCGTATGGCTTGAAGGTGAGTTCTGACCTGGGTGGCGATTCTGATGTTGCCGTGAAATACTCCAAGTTGACGGATAAGAATGGCAACGATACTGGAGCCATGAATGCGACCCAGATTGAGGTTGATTTTAACTATGGCCTTGGTGGGGGTGCGAGCTTCTTTATGGAGTATGACCGCGTGAGTGAGACCATGGGCACGATGCCGGATGAATCCACGAATACGATTCAAGCTGGAATCAAGATGAGTTTCTAACTCAATCTTAATCGTCTAGTGTCAGAGGGGGAACTACGGTTCCCCCTTTTGCGTTACAGGGAACTGAAATTATTTTGATTATTGAACGACAATCAAGTTAATAGGATGATACTCAGGCGCAAATTACCTGCAGTTAATGGAGTGCATTGTCCAACTGAGCTGGGTGCAATCGTAAAAGTCTTATTAAATTACTGATTCAATCGGAAATAATGTGTGATACTTTTCAATAAAACTAATCTTTCCTCAAGATAGGAAAGCAAATTTCTTAAAGCTCATTTCGTTGACCCACACAATGAGGATTGTGATGAATTATTCCCAATCAAACCCATTCAAAGAGCTACCCAATCATAAGCCTAACAACTCTTGGTTCAGGCCAATCAAAGTGAGTTAAAGCAACCTTATCATCGGGTCAACGATTTTGAGGACAAGGAATTCAATTATTTCAAGTAACTCTAGATGAATCTCCCAGCGACCTCTTGAAGGTAATGTTACATTTTCACAAAGAACTCAATCGCAACTCTAATGTTGCCAAAAGATCTGCACCTGACCCCGCACAAATGATATACGAAATCACGTCAGACTCAACCTACTAACAAGCCATGAGCTGGAAGTAGGTCCCGGAGGACATAAGTGCGGTAAGTGGCAGCGGCCTGATAAAACCGAAATGCCGGCATTTTATGAACCTCGCTGGACTCTGCATGGTCACTCAATTCGTCTAGCCCATCTTTAACATGAAGTGGTCAAAAGCCAATAGAAACGGGGGTGTAAAAATCCAAGGGGCACTACGAAGTTGCACTTCCGGCACTTGAGCACCTCAATAATGTTCTGAATGTCGTGCGGGTTTTATCCCGCCTTTTACCGCATCAATGCCC
>MPNP01000293.1 GCA_002239085.1 Rhodobacteraceae bacterium bin131
CCGCATCCAATAACGCGGGCGTCAACAGGGTGACATTATCAACAATGCTCTGATAGGAATAACGGGTTTTATCCCAGTTGTTAGAATGACCCAGAAACTTCCGCAGCGTTTTGTGCTCATGGACCATATCGTGAAGATGGTCAAAGTCGCAATCCAAACCCTGCATCACCACACCCATCACAAGAATCTGCCACAACCCCATCTCAGGCCGACCCAACTTGCGATTGACATCGGGAACCAAGCCTTCCTCCAAGAGGGCCAACAGTCGGGTTCGCAGAGACGGGTCAGAATACAGCTTCTGAAGACCGATCAATATGGCGGGAGTGTCATCCCGGGATTTGTCATTCAGATTAATGTTTTCAATGTCAATATCACTCAGTTGGCGGAGTGGATTAATCGTCTGTCGCATAGCCTCGTCACCCGAAGAATTGTTGCATGTGGTTAAGATCAGGCCATATTATGGAAAAAAACCAATGTCAAAACTAATCTTGAAAAGAAGCTTCGCATATCAAAGCCCCTATTGCAAGGGATTTAAGAACAATTATTTCATTTTCGGGCAGACACTAGTTAAGCACTCACGCAGCAAAAAAGCAACCAAGTCGTAAGGGATATATAGGCAAGTACGATTGCCTATGATACCCGGTTCCTTACCTTGGACTTGTTTTATTTGGCAACTTTTGCTAACCGACACCCTCTAACCCCCTGCCTTATTAAGGACTCCATAATTCCCAGAGATTGTGGTTGGGCCATACCTCCCCCCATTTTCAGGGTTAGGGGTCCAATTTCAACGGCGTTTTATCCTTATCCTGGTGAAACTTATCCAGTTGAGTGATACCACCCCCCCCCCTTGTTATCCTGGTTAAGACATCCCCGCATTGTTTCTAAACTGAACTTTCATAAATTATTTTTTCAAAATTTATACTGTAATCCCCTGCTAAAAGGGATTTCAGCCTGTTTTGATTTGTTTTTAACCTGCCATTCACATGGGAATTATACCTAATGATAACATAATTCTGTTGACTTCTTCGGCGCGGTTCATTATTTGGTAAAAAACAACCAAAGGAGAATAGATATGAAAGCCCCCGGAAAAGCTCACCGCAAAGGACTGACCCTTTTGCAGGTCACCGCGATGTTCAATGACGAACAGAAGGCCAAAGAATGGTTGGCCGAGCAGCGCTGGAAGGGACGCCCTCAATGTCCGCATTGTGGGTCGACCAATGTTCAAAGTTGGATCAAGCATCCGAGCCAGACGCATCGGTGTCGGGAGTGCCCGCAACGGAAGATGTTTTCCATCAAGACGGGCACGGTCATGGAGGGTTCGAATCTGTCATACCGGAATTGGGCGATTGGCATCTACCAGTTTACCACTCACCTGAAAGGGATTTCGTCGATGAAGTTACACCGTGATTTGGGTATTGGTCAAAAGGCGGCTTGGTTTATGTTGCAACGTCTCCGCAAGGCTTTTGACCAGGATGTTGGTCCGTTTGCGGGTCCTGTGGAAGTTGATGAAACGTACATCGGTGGGAAAGAGAAGAACAAGCATGAGCGGAAGAAGTTGAAGGCCGGTCGCGGTGGCGTGGGCAAGGCGATTGTGGTGGGTGCCAAGGACCGCGACACCAATCAGGTTCAAGCCCAAGTGGCCCAGTCGATTGATCGGGATGAGTTGCAAGAATTTGTGCTTGAGCAGTCCGGCCAAGATGCCGAAGTGTTCACCGATGGTGCTGCGGCTTACAAGGGTATGCCGCGCACGCACAGTTCGGTCAACCACTCCATTGGGGAATACGTGAGAAAACGGGCACACACGAACGGGATTGAGTCATTCTGGGCGATGCTGAAGCGGGGTTTTCAGGGGACGTTCCACAAGATGTCACCCAAGCATCTTGACCGGTATATCAATGAGTTTGCGGGTCGGCACAATATGCGAGGGGCGGATACGGCCGAACAGATGACCCGGATTGTTGCCGGAATGGTCGGCAAGAGACTGACTTACGAGCAGTTGATTGCCGACAACGGACTGGCTTCCGGGGCGCGC
>MPNP01000294.1 GCA_002239085.1 Rhodobacteraceae bacterium bin131
AAGGCAGCGGTTTTTAATTCCAATTGGATTTAAGTGAGTGCTGAGGAAATAGCCAATTCACTGGTTGGCAGTGTGTGAGAAGAAGCAAAATCTAAATCAGAATATGAAATCCAAGAGATGTGTTGGGGTAATATTCATAATAAATACGTACTTTCTGATGAAGCCCTGTCACTAATCCTTCATCGGGCATATCACGCAAGTTTAATATTGGAAGAAGTTAAGGTTGTTATTGCCATTGAGTTAAGAGACATGTTTCTAGCACGAGCCAAAAAATAATAACCCCTTAAAAGGGAAGGGTATTTCGCTTTATTTCTATTTTAAAGGGTGTCAACCTAATATAGATAATTCTCCAATTCCCGTAAATTATACTATCCCCTCAAATCGGGGAATTTCTGCCATCCGGCAGAATTATTATTCATAAACACCCTTCATTCACTTTTGGTCAAATGGGAATAATTCTCTTATAATTGAAACTATTAACCATCCACAAAGACGAGGGAAGGGGTATGAAACCCTCACGAGGTTTTGTGAAGAACCATGTTGACCTTGGGGATGAAGCCCAGGTTGATACTGATTCAAGTTTTGGATACCGGAAGCTCCCCAATCAGTCAGTAGTCAAGTACAGTGCACATGAATATGTCCGTGGTGATGTTCATGCCAATGGTATTGAATCGATGTGGTCAATGTTCAAGCGTGCTCACAAGGGAGTGTAGCACAAGATAAACCCTAATCATTTGCCGGTTTATGTGGATGAATAGACGCGGCGGCAGAATGTTCATCTCTTGAATATAATTGATATGATGATGACACGGGTACAAGGTCAGGTGGGGAAGCGATTGCTTGAGCGGTATTTGCTCGCTGACACTGGTTCATGCCGTGAGGACGGGAAATGAGAAGACATATTTTCAAATGAGTCATTTCGTTGAAAATATAAGCCCAAAAAACTGTTTTTCTCTTTGCTATCCGAGAGGGAATGATGTTATAAAAGTATTAGTATCATCGTAATCTCAGTGGACTTGCTGTCCATCTAAACTTTAACATTAGACTTCGTCTCGGTGGTAAATGGGATGAATTCATGTCATGGTCATCATTGCGAGGTATCTTCAAAGGAACCCCACAGTGCCTTGCCGTCAATCGCATTCATCAGCAAGTTGTTGAAATCTTGAAGGGTCTTATTGCTGGAACGGGATCTTCCAATTCATTGAAGATCTATTTGAAGTATAGTATTTCCAGCCATAAAGCATTGCTTGGCAACAGAAAAGCCATAAAGATTATACAAAAGAAGAGGGGAAAATTTATTCAAGTTTGACTGCCCTGATTTGGCCAGCCATTTTGATTTGGATCTCAGAAGCAAACGATTTGACAATTGACATCAACAAGATTTTGATGCAACTAATAACCTCCTATATTGTACTGATTGAAATTCTAAATGCGAAGGGAAGAACGAGCCCCTTGTATTCAATCGGTTGGAAAGCAGAAATATGTCAATGCCGATGATTTTAAACTAAGTTGTGAGCAAAACAATTAGCTGCATTATGAGCGTCACCTAATAAGGAGTGGTATGAAGATCTACTATATCAATCGTGACCAATCAACAGCAAGGCGTGATTGGATGGAGTCACAACTTTCTCAGTTGGCTAACGATAAGATTCAATATTCACGTATTTCAGCGGTGGAAGGGGCGACACTTACGGAAGCAGAAATCAACGCAGTCACGGATTACGACCAAGGTGCCACTCGGAAGCTATCTGCGAACGAAGTAGGATGCTTTCTAAGTCATCGAAAGGTTTGGCAACGTATTAGCGATAGTCCAGACGAATATGGTGTTGTCATGGAGGATGATGTTTTGCTTTCCAGCAAAGTGGACTTGTTTCTGAGTAACACCAATTTATTGCCGCAGATTTTGTGACGCGCGGTATTCAATATAACGCTATTTGCCCAAGCACGGTCGAAAGCCCTAGTATCACGACACCGTTGAATTGATGTAATTAATTTGCATTATTCTCTGTCATATTG
>MPNP01000295.1 GCA_002239085.1 Rhodobacteraceae bacterium bin131
GGGGTAATTGTGAAAGTTTTGCCGCTAAGTGGAGTACCTCTACTCGTCGCCCAAACACTGTTAGCAACCCTGTTCTTTGCCCGTACTCGAACCCTATATTCAGTGCCATTTTCAAGACCCGAGATGAGCCGTGTAGTGCTTGTGCTGTTACCTGCAACTCCTACCCAACCGTTTTCCCCCCGAGCACTTGGATCTTGTTGAACCGCATCATCGTCGGCAACCGTGCTGGATGAAGTGATGTCAACTTCATAGGTAACGGTTTCCCCCTGTGGCAGCGTCGGTGCCTCCCACGACAATCTTAGTTCTTGGTCACCCGATGAAACCTGAAGGTTTGTCGGGGGGGGGGAGGGTCATCGTTGGTGATGGTGAGCGTAGCCGTTGCACCGTCTTTATCGCGCTTGTAATAATCACCCAAATCATCAACTTCAGTGTCGGCGGGGACGATTCGAAGTTCAATTGTCTCGTCGGGCTCCAAATCTGTATCATTGGCGATGGCGACAAGGACATTCTTGGTCTTGTTCGTATCGTCGGGGCCAAAGGTTACCGTCGATCCCAGAAAGAAGTCAGTATTCTTGGTTGCCGTACTCGTACCCAGCACCTCAATCGCGAATTCCGTTGAGGTGGCCGGCAGGTGGCTCACCGTCACCGGAACTTCAAGCGAACCTTGACCATTCTCGGCCACCGAAGCAGTGTGCTTTGTCACGCTCGCTGCATCTTCACCAAACGCAATCTTCGCTCTAAAACTTTCGTAGTCTAGGATGGGTAAAATAGCTTTTGAACCTTTAGAATGGCGCTGGTAATAATCGCCCAAGTCATTGACTTCTTCGTCGGCGGGAACAATTCGAAGTTCAATTGTCTCTTCAAACTCCACTAATCCATCTTCGGGGGTGACGAGAGTTAAAAACAGGAGTTTTTTCGTTTTGGGTCCAAAGGTCACCGACTTGGCAATGGTGTAGTCAGCACCCTCTGTCGCGGTGCCGCCGGTCACCTCAATCTCGAATTGAGTTTCCTCACTTGGCAGTTTATTAATCGAGACCGCCACTTTCCTTGAATCCTGTTCTAGGACTGGTATATCAAATTCTTCCTCGCTTGTCGGCTCGTCACTGAAGGCTATCTTGGCGGTAGCGGCGTCTAGATCAAGAATCGTAACAGTTGCGGTATCAGTTTTTCCCGGAGTCACAAACCAATCGGAATATGCTTCATCGGGCACGATCTTCACCGTGAAGGTTTCGTCCCCTTCAACTAGGTCGTCGGCGACGAAAGGTATACCGAATGTTGCCTCCTGACCTAAAAAGATAGTCGCGGAATTTACGGGGAATCGGTCCTTAAAATCATCCTCCCCCGCACCGCTAGAATAATCGTAGATTATATCAAAATCAACAAATGGGCTCGCTTCCTTGGTAAGGGTAATAGTTAACGACTCATCTTCCCCTTCTTTGACACTAAAGGTGGGTGTAAGGGAGTAGGTTGTTAAAGGCGCGTTCGTACCGTTGATGCGCATCTTGATTACGCTATTCGATGATATCCATTGGCCATTATTTCGATAATAATTGCTATTTGCGATTTTCCAACCTGCTTGAGAACTACTATCTTCATTCGCTGAATCTGTATTGGCAATACCTCCATCGCGAGTGATTGACCCAGAAGTGGCACCAAAGTTCATGAAGTATTGAGTTTTCGGGGAAAGCAAAGATCCTTCCGGTGCCGAAAAAGTCAAATTGCCTGAGAGAGTATTTCCAGGTGGAATGGTCAGAGATATGATACGTTTATTTGGCGTGCCATCTATTTTGGCGGACCAAATTTCTGCTACTACGGCAAAGTTAATACTTTGTATGACATTAAGTTCAATACTTTCTAGATAATACCCACTGACGTGATCCCCTGTGGTAAATCCTTGGGCATTAAAAAATGCAGCTGAAATTGGGTATCGTGCATTTTCTTGTTGGAAATTACTTACTAATACTTGAGAAGTCTGGGCGAGGATGGGTTCGGTGGCGAATGTCAGAGCGACAATT
>MPNP01000296.1 GCA_002239085.1 Rhodobacteraceae bacterium bin131
AGCTTTCCCGAAAGAGCCTTGTGCCCTGGTATTGCTATTTCGTTTACGGTTCTTTCAGTCAATTATCTCGGTGATGGTCTCAGAGATGCTTTGGATCCTAGGATCCGGGGAAGATAAGCCAATAACCACACTGCAAATTGAGATTTCAGGTCAAGTAACTTGTACTTCTTGGCAAAATCAATGAAAGGTAAGAATTTTATTGAAGGTCAGGGCTTCTAATGTTAAAGATGGGTTAGCCCATCTTTAACATTAAGTGCTCAAAAGCCAATAGAAATAGGGGGTGTTAAAATTCAAGGGCACTACTAAGTTGCACTTCCGGCACTTGAATCCCTTATTCATGTTCTGAGTGTCGTGCGGGTTTCATCCCCCCTTGTACCACATCAATTCTCGGTCAAACCACTGACTTTGCGTACATTCCTTGGCGGTGGTGATAGTCCCATGTCCTGATCGATCTTGGTTAGGATAGCATCAGGTGTTGCTCTCTTGCAAACTGGAGGGTTGTGTTATCCGAACAGGCAAAACGTGTCGTTGTCAGCGGCAAGGTCATTGGCTTGACCGATTGACCATGCCGTGAGTTCTCGACCAGTCGATGGGTCATGCGTGGTGAACCGTCTGTGGTGGTTCCTGATTTGGTTGTTCTGGTCAACATGTGGGAGATTGAGTGTTGGTGTGTAGCGGGTTCAACCCCCTAAAATAGAGGCGGTGGCACGACTTTAGAGATATTAGAGGGACCTCGGATACGTAACTATCGGGTCTAGAGTAATAATTTAAATTAAGGGTATGTTATAAAAGTTGAATTGAACTTTAATTTACACTTTTTGGAGAGAAAAATGTTAAAGATGGGTTAGCTTGCAAGGGACAATTGTATGATATTTCAAAATGTGATAGGGTACAGAGTATGACCGACATAATCAAAGAAGCTCTTGATGAAATCAACGAACAGGGGCAAAGTCCTACGGATGGTAGGTGGCTGGAGAATCTGACTGTTCGATGTGCCCGGCTAATTTCAGAATGGGATGTTGATGAAGCATGGATATGGTCTAAATGGCCTGATATTCAGAAGCATTATCCACCACGCACGCCCGACATCGGTATTGATATTGTTGCAAAACGCAAGAGTGATGGGAAATTAATCGCAATTCAGTGCAAGTCAAGAAAGTTGAACGAAAAAGGGGCTGGTCCAAAAATATACAAAAACGAATTAGATAAGTTTATTGCAGCATCAGTTGAAGAACTTTGGGTTGAACGCTGGCTGGTCGTAAATGGTAATGTTGATATTAGCATCAATGCAATAAAAGCCTGGGGACTAAAAGCTAAGCCGGTTAAGCAGATCATTATTGAAAGTGATCTTCTTAAACAGAAGCAAATAAATGAGGAGTCCAAAGTTGATATTTCTTGCCCACATTGTACAGAAGAGGGAGGGATTCAAACACGAGATTGCATGCAGCGTGAGGCAATAGAACAAAGCACCCGTATTTTACAACAACACCAAGAAAAAAACGATGGTAAGGCACGGGGAAGGATAATCCTGCCATGCGGTACAGGAAAATCACGAATTGCATTTCGTATCATTGAAAAGCTTACAAATCCAGGACAATTAGCGGTTGTTCTCTGCCCGTCAATAGCTCTGGTGGCGCAGTTACGTAGTGAGTTTTTGGCTATTGCAAACAAGAAACTGAAAGTTCTTGCCGTGTGTTCTGATGATACCGCAGCCAAAGGTTCAGATCTTTCTTTGGATCCAACAGCAGATATAGGTCATGCAACAGCAGACGAAGTTAAGGGAACAGTAACAACTGATTCAAATGAGATCGAAAAGTGGATTAATGATATTTCTGGGGACGATGAACGTATCGGTGTTATTTTTGGGACGTACCAGTCTAGCCATCGAATTGCCGAGGCATTGACACAAGGTAAGGAAGTCCAAGTAATGATCGCTGACGAAGCCCATCGGACGGCGGGACTTAAACGGAAAAATAAAAATAAAGACGAGAAAAAAATTAAAGATTT
>MPNP01000297.1 GCA_002239085.1 Rhodobacteraceae bacterium bin131
TATTGCTAGAATGAAAAAAAAGAAGCAACAGGCAAATTCTCCAACTAAAACTTAAGGGCACGTCTGTTTATTCCAATAAGTTAATTTATAACAATATTTATCCACTCAGTCATTTTATCCTAGTATCACAAAACCATTGAAATGATGTAGTTTGTTTGCATTATTCTCTGTCATTCTGTCAACAGTCAACACCAATTAATTGCGAGAAGTATTTCTTCCTAGTATCTCACCTTTATCCATCAATTCAATGAAGGCGTGATACTAGTGCCATATCGCCTATTGCCCTTGTAATGCGTCCATTACCATCCTCAAATGGGTGAATGGTTACAAACCACAGATGAGCAATACCTGCCTTGATAACTGGGTCAATATCATTACCGTTTTCGAACCACTTGAGAAATGTTTTCTTTTCTTTTTCCAACCGGTCTGCTTTAGGTGCTTCTAAGTGAACATTTTCTTTCCCGATTGGGCCGGAAATAACTTGCATGGCACCGGATTCAATGGTACGCTAGCCACCAACAGTAATTTTATGCATGCCACTACGACCAGTTGGAAACAGAGCAGCATGCCAGTCAAATAGGCGTTCCTTAATCAATGGCTTGGTGAACTGTTGTGTAGCGTCCAGCATCACCTCAACAATACCTTCGACATCACGGTTTGCTGGAATTAATCCAGCGTTATTGATACCAAGTCTACGGGATATAGAGGAACGCACCTCTTCTGGATTTAACTTTTCACCTTCTATAGCTGAGGACTTTACAACGTCATTTGTTAATGTGATAACGTTTGCTTCGAGCTTAAGTTCAAAGCCAAGTCCTTCCATTCGTCCAAGCAATCGCCCTTGTCGATGAAGAATATCAGCTAATTTAGTAGCTAGGGCTTCGGTATCCCATGTAAAGTTTGGCCAGTCCTGATTGTGATGAATCCACATTTTAATCACCGCATTTGTTAAGGTGATTATAGTACTTATTCATCGCAATTTCAAGTTATATCGCCGCACAATATGCGGTGATTAAGGTCACAGATCACTAAAAATACGATCTTGCCAAATAAAGTGCCGACATCAGAGTATAAAGTCAGGTGGATGCTTTATCAAATTCATACAGCCAGCAGATTTGGTTCTATTCTCTTTGGCATTGGTACCGATTACCACATAAATTTATTCACGAGAAAGATTATCCTTCTGAAATTATTCTAAAATCGAATGATTAAGGTCACTGGTTTGGTTAACCACAAGTAAAATGTCGCATTCAAACAGTACCAATCTACTTCATACACCTGAGAAAACGCTTCCCGATACTCGCTCAGGTTTCAGGGCTATCGCATTTGAAATTTAATAATGGTTTTGCTTGCTGATGAACTATATTGTTTCAATATTATCAACATTTTTAGCCTGTAAAAGAAAGATAAATCCTTAAAATTCCTTCTGAAAATAATCTGCGAGGATAAATTACGTGAAATGTGATAGAATTTTTTTCAAATGCGATAGCCCTGTAGCCCATCTTTAACTTGTTTCATTCCAAAAGTGTGAATTAAGGTTAAATTCAACTTTTTACATACCCTCATATTTCAAATATGACCATATACCCGATAGTTACGTTTCCGGTGTTCCTCTATAACCTCTCATGTGGTCTCACTCGCTAGTATCTTAACTTTGTTGAATTGATTGGTAAAGGCGAGATACTAGGAAGAAATACTGCTCGCAATTAATTGGTGTTGACTGTTGACAGAATGACAAAGAATAATGCAAATTGATTGCATCACTTCAACGGTGTTGAGATACTAGTTTAAGGGGGCGAAGCCAACACCAAATCGCCAACATAGGTTTAGGGAAGTGAAGACGCATAGAACATGGTTCTCATTGGATAAATTAGCGAATTTTTCAGGATAAATAGGGAACATAGGGTTCAATAGTTATAGATTGAAACTATAACCGAGGCAACTGAATATTCAAAAATAGAAAAGCAGAGTGTAAGGAGTATTCTGAATAAGGGAATGA
>MPNP01000298.1 GCA_002239085.1 Rhodobacteraceae bacterium bin131
ATCAGCGGAATCGCAAAAACGTAACTGTCGTTCAAATAACAATATTTGTAAAATGAGGGCATGAAAAAAGGTCGAAATTAACCTTAATTTTCTTTATTTTGGAGGAAAAATGTTAAAGATGGGCTAGGCTCTGCTTCCATGCATCCCCCTGATAGGGAAGTATCTCCTCGGGTCTGTGAAATAGAATACCTTCTTCGGCAGCAGACCTCCATTTTGCGCTGCGTTTTTCCCGATTGGTTTCCTGAAATTCGAGAATTTCTTTGACTCTATCCCGAATTCTATCAAACCCCTTGTTCTGAATAATTTCTGGATTTTGGAACTTGGGATCAAGGGAACAGAATAATCCGTAAATCTTTTCGCATGCTTCAAGAAACGTGGTCGCATTTTTCCGGTGACTGAAGCGTTGACTTCCTTTGGGATGTTCGTATGAGAATTCCCACTCAAGATAGGGAAAGTCAGGATATTTCAGTACCGCACCATGCCCTAATGCACCGGTTCCTGATTCAGCTACATCAGACTTGACCTTGTCCCACAACGACTGACGCCAGTTTCGGAGCCCTGACATGGTCTCACCGTACTTCGTTTGAAACCTACCTTCAGCATCTTTGTCTCTTGTGTCGTTCAGGAGTTTGATTGACCTACTATCCACCTTGTTCCATCGCGAACTCACTCCCATGAATCCGTAATGCGAGAACGTATCTGCGTATACATGAGAGGAGATTCCAACAAGATGGAGACCATACGGTTTTTTAACCATAGAGAAGCAGTGTTTTACCATCTGCTGAGCAATGGTGCTATCCTTGCGACATATAAGTCGCTCTGATAAAGTTTTGCCTTTATTCCCGGGGAGAAAGTGGAACGGTAGCCATACTCTTCTTTGGTCTTTGTCAAAAAGTGCAGAGTTTTGTATGTTAACCATGGAGTGTGCTGTTGCGAGGGCGTAAAGTCGACCTCCGTCTAAAAGATCAATGTCGGAGGTTGTGTCGTTGTCATCAACAAACTGTGCAGCTGTTGCGATGGTTTGACATACATCTCGGCGTAGCCCGGCCATCCGTGCTAATGCATAGGTACCGTAGTAATGAAAATCACTATGCAATATCCCTCTCCTTAGTCGTTAAGGATTTGATTAGTCAGATTTCTCTAGCGAGCCCTCTTTAGAGTCAGATTTCCTACCCGCAAAATAAAAACCGGTTACGGCACCCGCAAGAGTGCCAAATGCAGTGATAACCTGTTCGAAATTGTCACCTAGGACGTCTGCTCCGAACAGGAGTACATTGACAAACGAGCCAACGATCAATAGGGCCAGCATAGCGCGTACGGATCCTTCGGGAAGATTCAGCCCTTTGAATGAATTGAGATTCATTTTCTTTGTTAGGCAATTTGAATATATCGGTGCAGCTATCAGGATCAGCAAAAGCAACACAACTTCTATCCAGAAAAGTGGGTGACATAACAATTGTGTCCCCGACACGGAAGCAGTTTGTATGGCACCATTTGCCGTTTGGGCATACGCACTAGCAAAAATCATGCAACCCTCCGTAATTAAATGAATTTATCCCATTCACATAGTTTCGATTTGTTTTACATTCAAGAAACTGCTTCTTATCGGGTGTAAGCAAGCATTGTGTTGTTCGGAATTAATCTGTTCTGAGATCTGAGTGGACGACAACTCATTGAGAGAATTACAGATTTCAGAGTATCGTGCTATTCTAGATTCACTTCCAAATACGTGTTCACAATGGCTGGATAAAATTATCCGCACCAAGTGATAAGGAATTGTGTGTAGCAAAATAGGCGATCGGGTGTTCTTCTATTTCCTAGATTTGATGGCCTTAATGATGCATTGGTAAAACGGCAGAGTTCACGAATTCAGCGCTGTTTATATGGAGTATTGGGGGTACTATTCCAATTCGTGACTATACGTTTTTTGAGGCTTGCTCCATTGCCATTTCTGATAGTGTATTGGGTTACTGTGGGTATCAAATACA
>MPNP01000018.1 GCA_002239085.1 Rhodobacteraceae bacterium bin131
CATAGAAATGCGGTGATACAATTTCAACGTGGATAGAGTGATTGCGTAATTGGTCGTAAGCTACAACAACTTCGCCCAAGCGTTCAAAACCATTCTGAATAAAGCCGAGTCCAATCGAGTGTTGCAATGTTGGGGAGTCAGCCACTGAGGACATCCAACCCTCATCATTGGCAAGGTTGCTCTGTTTCCCTAATGAAATAAAATGCGCTCCAGCACTCAGCTTCTGTCGCAAGTTGGCGGGTTTGAAACCAACGAGCCTTAACCCGTTGGTCTTGGTGAGACCTGTACGCTCCGAAAGTTTATTGCCAATGGAGTCTTTCTTTTTTGAAACCATTCGCTCTAACCCTAAATTAAATGCAGTTTAATCCGCCAAGGGGAATCAGAAATTAAATATCACCAGAACTGATAATCACACAAATTCTCCGATTTTGGTCACTGGGCATGTTATAAACTTGACAAATCCAAACCATATGTGATATTACTTTGATAAATGGAGGAGATTCAATTACCAAAAGTTATGTACGCTAGACCAATTGTCTAGTAGATTAGGCCTGGTGAGGAACCATTGTCACAAGTGGTCAGCAAATTTAGTCTATAATCTAGAGCTGGTTAATGACGAGTTACGTTAGGCGAAACTTAGTTAAAATCTTCTTAAATTGAAAATTTTAAACAATGGCAGTGAGTTATGAAGTTTAGAAGAAAATCCAGAAATAGTAGTAAAACAATATCACTCAAAGAAAACAGAGAGAGTGTTGCTTCACAAATCAACGCACAAGAAAGAATTGACGCCATTCGGAAATCAAGTTCTCCTCAAACGGGTAGTTTTTTTGATTACTTTTCTGATATGCATTCTTATCCTGACCAAATCGAATTACGGAAAGTCCATAGTGGTCTAAGTGGGCCTGAACAAGATGCTCAAAACATCCGTCGTTATTTCCAGATAGCTTTACAACGTTTTGACCCTAATGAACCAGAGTAAGGGCATTAAAAAGGAACAAGATAAGTTTGACATTGAAATAGACGAAAAGGAAATTGGTGAAGTGATCCCAAACTGTCAGAAGAAAATTCTCCTGAAAATACCGGGGTAATTGAAACACGCATTAGCCGTTTTACTTGACCGCTCCCATCCCCAGAAATGTTGAGGGGATACGAGTTGATATGTAACGGTGCTGCCAATAGGATAATTGCCCTTGCTGAAAAAGAGCAAGAGATAAGAGGGAGGGATAACAAGCAGATTCTGCTGACTGATTTCACCAGAGTATGGGGAAGCATTTTTGTATCAATCATACTTATTATTGCTGGAGTTTATTGTGCTGTTGTAGTAAGTCCATGGCTTGGTGCATTAATGTGTAGCACAGGTGCGGTATCCGGGGTGATAAAAGCTATAATGAAAGAATGAAAATTCAGCTCTGACAAAGTTCTAAGCACGACAAAAGTTGGTTGGTCTGTCTTGGAATCGGATAAGTGTCGTCCGTTATGTAAAAAGTTTTTAGGAATTATAAACTTAACCCATCTTTAACATTAAGTGCTCAAAAGCCAATAGAAATGGGGTGTTAAAATTCAAGGGGCACTACTAAGTTACGCTTCCGTCACTTGAGTAACTCAATTATATTCTGATTGTCGTGCGGGTTTCATCCGCCTTTGACCGCATCAATTCCCGGTCAAACCACTGACTGTGCGTCCATTCATTAGCGATGGTGATAGTCCCATGTCCTGATAGATCTTGGTTAGGGTAGCATCAGGTGTCGCGGTCGTGCGAACATGGAGGGTCGCGTTATCCACACAGGCAAAACGTGTCGGTGTCAGCGGCAAGGTCATTGGCTTGACCGATTGACTATACCGTGAGTTCTCACCCAGTCGATGGGTCATGCGAAGTGAACCGTCTTTGGTGGTTCCTGTTTTGGTGGCTCTGATCAACATGTTGGAGATTGAGTGTTGGTGTGTGGCGGGTTCAACCCTCTAAAATAGAGGAGGTGGCACTAATTGAGAGATTTTAGAGGACCCTCGGACACGTCACTATCGGGTATAGGGTAATAGTTTAAATTAAGGGTATGTTAAAACAGTTGAATTGAGCCGTAATTTACACTTTTTGAAGAGAAAAATGTTAAAGATGGGTTAGGATACTAGGAATAACCGCTTAGACGACGCCAGCATAATAGTCTGCAAACATATGGTATCACACATTTAGACTATTCCGTGAGCAGTCTACCATTTTAGTGGTCAGCTTATATTTATCGCCCACTTATCAGTGGCTACTAAATTGCACTGGTTTGCGTGCAGCTATCTCATGTCTCAGCAAACTTCGGAGCTCATCAAACTTTCCTCCACCGGCCAACTGATAGGCCTTGGGTAGAGTAGCAGCATTGATCCCAGGGATTACGAGGGATTCCCTAATTTCCCTTGGACCACCCCGTGCCTGTAGATCAAGAACAACAACCTTGATTGCAGAAAATTCCTTCCCTTTAGGAAGGTTTGATTGCCACATCTCTTGAACACCGAGCTCCACATAACGGGATGGCTTGTCCTTATCTAGATGGGTAATTTCAACCTCAACAACGAGATCGGGAGGTGTTCGGATTTCGAACTCTTCTACTGTTGCCCTTCCCCGCTCATAGGCGGTGTATCACTGATCGGCTTTGGCCCCGACATAAAATGAAGCATCCGCTTCAACACTGGTATTCCTTGGGTCTTCAGGTCGGCGCCAACACATGTCCCGCATACTCCTTACCCGACAATTAATAAACTGGCATGCTTCTTTTACGATGTCAGCAGTTGTTTCGGCTAGGCCTACATGTGGACCTGACGGGGATATCCAAGTAATGACACCAGAGATGGGGTCAATGAGCACCCTCCGACCCAAAACTCGCCAATCCATTTTCCTTTTCGCCATATGTTGAACCACTTCCGGTGAAACCTGGATTTGCCAGAACTCCGAGCCCATCGGACCAATAAAATGAGATTCAGATGCGAGGTTAGACATGGTTTCTTCCTAAAGCGATGTATGACCAAATATGCATTTGGAAACATTGTTCATAATTCTTACAAGAGATTATATCACAAGACGTTAGAAATTGCAGCAGTAAGAATGCAAGAATTTGAGATAATTGTAAAATACTGCCAGAACTTATAAACTACTCTAAAATTTTAATTTAGGTCACATATCTAGGCTCATGTATTTCCTTTTATCGAAAAAACATCCTTTTGTTAAGATATACTCATTTTAGTATCCATGTGTTACGGGAAGATATTACTGACCAAAGTGGTTCCCAATTTTTATTTTTCATTAATATAAATGACTCCAGCAATCTTTTTGCCATCTATCAATCCTGAACTTTTCGCGGTTGAAGTGTTTGGGATTTCGCTTGCCATTCGGTGGTACGCTCTCTCTTATATCGCGGGTTTCTTAATCTCCCTCATCTGGTTTGTTCAACTGGTTAAGCGGCCATCTCTGTGGAACAACAATGTCCCGCCGATGGATCCTCAAAGCCCTGAAAGACTTCTGACTTGGATTATTATCGGCATTATCATTGGTGGTCGGCTCGGCTACATATTATTTTATCGCTTAGAGTATTTCGCAAGTAATCCCTTTGAAATGATCAAAATTTGGACAGGAGGTATGTCCTTTCATGGGGCCGGGATCGGTATGGTGCTGGCAACAATATTTTTCTGCAAAAAAAACAAATTTTCCTTAGGAAGTACCTGTGATGCTATCGCTCTCACGATCACCCCAGGCTTGTTATTGGGGCGTATTGCCAATTTTATCAATGGTGAGCTATACGGTCGCATCACTGATGTCAGTTGGGCAGTCGTATTCTCTGATGGCCCGGCATCATTTTGTGTAGACAGCATCAATGGGATTTGTTCACGACATCCCTCGCAACTTTATGAAGCCCTTTTAGAAGGAGTTTTACTGTGTGGTGTTCTCTCTGTATTGGCTTACAGATATAAGGCTTTCCATAAACCGTGGCTGTTGTCAGGAGTTTTATTTGTCGGTTATGGTTTGGCAAGGGGTTTTGTCGAATATTTTCGCAAAGCTGATAGCCAATTTATTAGTGAAACCAATCCGATGGGGTATGTAATTCGTTTTTCCGATTGGGGTGGGTTATCCATGGGGCAGTTACTCTCTCTCCCAATGATCTTGGTTGGAGTGTGTTTGATTTACTATGCCCTGAGCCAAAGCCGTGCCTGAATTAGAAAACTTAGCTAAACAATTGATTCTGAAAAACGGACCATTACGGTTAGATCAATTTATGGAGTTGGCACTCCTTCACCCCACTTACGGATATTACAACAAGCGCCAACCCATTGGTAAAATCGGTACTTTTACGACTGCTCCTGAAATGACGCAAATTTTCGGGGAATTAATCGGGTTGTGTTTTGCCCACAGGTGGAAGCAATTTTACCCTCACCAAGAGTTCGCACTCCTTGAACTTGGTCCGGGTCGTGGAACTCTCATGGCTGATTGTTTGCGAGCCACCTCAGGAATTGAACAATTCAACCCTAGCTGCAGATTATTTTTGTTTGAACGGAGCACGTCTCTCAAAGCACAACAAAAATGTCGGCTCAATCACTATCAACCGACTTGGATTGATCGTCTGGATACCCTTCCACAGATGCCTCTTTTTGTTATAGCTAACGAGTTTTTTGATGCCTTGCCCGTGCGCCAGTTTCAAAGGGGAAAAGTTGCGTGGAAGGAAAAGGTAATTGACTTAAGCAAAGGAAGACTGGATTACAGATTTCAATGTGAAGCTCCTTTTGAACCCTTGAACTGTCGTTTGAGCGATACGCAAGAAGGCGACCTAATCGAACATCGAGAAGGCACCGGTGAATTGATTGAAGCGATTGCCAGGGGTATCAAGAATAATGGTGGAATGGGCTTAATCATTGATTATGGAGAGATTAAGTCACAGGGGGATACTTTCCAAGCCATTGGTCAACAGGGATTTACTGATACCTTGTCCAATCCTGGTGAAAGCGACTTGACTGCCCATGTTGATTTTGGCTCGATGATTTCAGTTGCGCACAATTTTGTTGACACATGTTTAACCGAACAGGGTACTTTACTCAGCAATTTGGGCATTCAAATTCGTTCTCAACACCTTGCCCAAAATATGCGGGGACTTGAACTCGAATCCCACTGGGCTGCTATCAACAGATTGGTTCATCCTCAAGAGATGGGAAGACTTTTCAAAGCTCTTACACTCTTTCCTAAAAATACTTCAATTCCTGAAGGGTTTTAACTTTGTCCCCTCTTTACTACACTTCCAAGTGGTTGCAGCAGTATAAACACGGATTTTTCTCCCGGCAAGGGGGTAGTTCAACAGGAAATTTTCGCTCTCTTAACTTTGGGATTAGTGGCAATGACCGCAAAAATAATGTCGACAATAATCGACGATTTGCTTTAGAGGCTTTAGGCCTTAATGACGCTCATATCATATTTATGAAACAAGTTCATTCAAATCACGTCCAACTTGTTCAAACGCGACCCGTCAAGCCGCTTGAAGCCGATGGAATGGTGACTGATAAACCTGGGTTGGTTTTAGGTATTTTAACAGCCGATTGCCAGCCTATAATCCTCACTGATCCGGTCACAAAAATCGTCGCGGCAGTTCATGCCGGTTGGAAGGGAACACTCAATGGTATTATTCATACTACATTATCAATCATGATAAGTCTTGGTGCGGCAAAAGAAAATATCAGGGGTGCAATTGGCCCGGCCATCAGTCAAGACCATTATGAGTTCGGGGGAGATCTTCGCGAAAAATTTATACAACGTTATCCCTACGCCAATCAATATTTTCGTCCGACACAAAGCGATCGTTTTTATTTTGATCTTACTGGCATAACCCTCAACATTTTTGCCGAAGCTGGTATCCATAAAATAGAACGATTGGATTTATGTACATATGCCAATGAAGGGTTGTTTTTCTCCTACCGTCGCAGTTGCCATCATCATGAAAACCAGTTTGGTTTAAATGGAAGCATTATTGCCACATGACAATCTAAAGTCCTTCACAAAGAAAGGATTTGACCCTAGCAGTCGCGGAATGTTATAGAAAATGCTTATTCTGGTTATTGCAGGTCATGCTTGCATGATGGTCAGTGATTCATCGCCATTCTTACCAAGAAATCAAACTCAAAGTTTATAATCAGGCGAGCAACAACTGATAAAGTAATGTTAATTGTCTTTGACGATTTATCTTTGTACTTCCCATCAAATTAAATCTAGCTATGGAATGATTTAATGACTAAAAACTACCATACTCCAACACTTATCATTGGCTCTGGTCCAGCGGGTTATACCGCTTCAATTTATGCTGCTCGAGCTATGCTCCAGCCAATACTTTTACAAGGCCTTCAACCAGGAGGTCAATTGACTATAACCACTGATGTAGAGAACTGGCCAGGTGATACAATGGTACTCGGACCGGATTTAATGGTTCGTATGGAAGACCATGCCCGTTCAACAGGAGTAAAAATTGTTCAAGATTCTGCTGTTGAACTCCAATTAGATCATCGTCCTTTTACTGCCCTTTGTGATTCAGGTGATACATATACTTGTGATACCCTGATTCTAGCAACTGGGGCACAAGCAAAGTGGCTTGGTTTATCCTCTGAGGATTACTATAAGGGTTTTGGGGTGTCTGCCTGTGCTACTTGTGATGGGTTTTTCTATCGAGAGCAGGATGTAGTTGTCGTTGGCGGAGGAAACACGGCCGCTGAAGAAGCATTATTCCTGACAAATTTTGCCAACACAGTCACACTCATCCACCGCCGCGATGAACTACGGGCTGAAAAAATTCTTCAGAACCGCGTATTTAATCATCCTAAGATTGAAGTCCTTTGGAATCATGTTGTCACTGAAATTATCGGCACTGACAATCCCAAATCTGTCGATTCTGTTGCTCTTAAAAATACAATTACCGGTCAAGCAATCACCCATAGTTGTACTGGTGTATTTGTTGCAATCGGTCATACTCCTGCATCGGAATTGGTTACAGGACAATTAACCCTCAAAGAAGGTGGATATATTCAAACCAGCCCGGGTACGACACAAACATCTATCCCAGGTGTTTTTGCTGCAGGTGATCTTGTTGACAGCGTGTATAGACAGGCCGTCACGTCGGCTGGATTAGGCTGTATGGCCGCCTTAGATGCAGAAAAATTTTTAGCCAAATCATAACAATCGTCTTGATCAATATTATGATTAAACCAGTATTTACTTTCTCGAAATTGGGGTTAACATAGCCTAAGTTTATTCTGTGGAATGTATTAATTAACAAGGATAAGATTTTTGAAGACTACTAATTGGGCTGAATTACTTCTGGGAAAAGCCGATGCGAATATTCGGCGGTCATTAACTCTTAAGGATATTCAGGTTTTTTTTGATCTTGGCGACCACGTTGGTTTTGTTGACAACTTGGGGTGCTTGAAAACCGGATACGTCAAGAAACTTAACCCTAAATATGCTCGTGTTTCTTGTGATGATGGAAATTGGCAAGTTCCCTACTTACGACTTAATCACCTTTGTACTATCAAAGCAACTGAGCGTCAGAAAAGGGGAGAAAAACTTAGGAAAGTTGCCGAGATAGCCCAAGAGAAAATGAATCATTATGGTTTAAATGAATGGAGATTGGGCTTTTCAACGGCAACAACAAAACTTGGTTGTTGCCGGTATTCGCAAAAGAAAATTGAGCTCAGTTTATTCCACACCGTTAGTAGTGATGACGATCAGATCATGGATACAATTCTACACGAAATTGCACATGCCCTAGCAGGTCCCAGTGCCGGCCATGGGCCAAAATGGAAACAGATAGCACAACAAATTGGTGCGACGCCCAAATCCTGTGCTCCTGCGAGCGAAGAAGCACTTCAAAAAGCTGAAATTGCCAAGTCCCACTTCAAAGTAGGAGATTATGTAACCTTCTCGGCACAGGGTTATAAACTAGTTGGTCAGATCTTTCGTATGAATACGAAGCGGGCAACTGTGCATAATCAAGACGGAAAGTGGTTAGTACCATACCTGACAATGCAAAAATATGATGCTCAATCCCATGCGGTCAATTCCTCATTGAAAAGGCCATCAGGTGAAAACAGTAAAATGAAATTCAGAGTAGGAGATTCGGTTTCATTTGGCGCGCGTGGAAAAAGCCACTTGGGTATCATCATTAAAATGAATCCAAAATGTGCCAAGGTAAAATGTCGAGACAATACGCTTTGGACAGTGGATTATCGGCTGCTAAAATCCTAATTGGCCTGATTGATCGGCCACAGATATATTGTGAATACACTGAACCTTTTGTGCTCTCCTTAATTGATACCATTCGTTTCGTAGTTTCCAACACTCCACCCCTAAAGTGACCAAAAGATATGGGTTCACTCATAATCCAAACTTTACAAAAAAATTGCGGATGTGAATTTTTTTACATCCTCCTTATAAGGGGATACAGGCCCTATTCAATGTGATATTTGAGCGCGTTAGATTTGAATGCAAGCCATTTGAAATGTCACTGAAATAGCCCTGAATCGCCTTGTAAATGAGGGTTGGGGCAAATTATATTCTAATTTTATTTATGCAGTTCAGTTTCAATTATGTCAATCTAGATTGATCACATTATTTTCCTAGAAGTGGGACAAAATTTTTCAAGAAGCTTCAATTTTTTTAATCCAATTATTGTCCCTGATAATTTTTTTTAGCCGTTCAATATAACATCCAATCATTGCCTCCGAAGCCGGGATTGGCTCTGACCTGGTTGTGCGTCGCGCCGTCGGCGCTCATGACGTGACGCACCTGAATGCGGCGTGACGCATTGACGCTTGGGAGTGGTTTGACCATCAGACCTTTCAGCTGTGGTGCCGAGCCTGAAGACAGGTGCTGTTTCCCACTTTAATGCCGATATCGGCATTAAAGTGGGAAACAACACCATTGCCATCAATGTTCTGACGCCAATGTCTGGCACGGCGGATCCCTGATCGTGGGACGATTGTTTGTGAAACCAAGGCTTGGGGGGGATTATCGGAATGAGACAGCCAAACCGATTAATGGGTAGTTCAGAACCGAGGATGCACGGATTAAATTGAAGTCACTTTATCCATCATTTCAATAAAGTTAAGATACTAGGTTTGAAAATTAATTCTTTGACATGTTAGAAAATAAACTTTACTCTTCATTATGGTGAAACTAAATTGGTTTTCATACTGATTGACGTATTACTTTACATCGTCATTGCCATTATAAACTGACAGGAGTACTCCATGAGTGATACGACACAACCCAATATTGTCATTCCTGTCCAAGAGGATTTTCATGATTACTTGCAAACCCTAGCCATAGAGCATGGTCAGACTGTATCAGAATATTTACATTATGCAATCAAAGAGCTCAAGGAAAGGGAAATAGAAGAGGATAAAATTTGGGTTGAACTGGCCGATGAAGCAAAGAAGAAAGGAATTCTCAGTGTAGAGGAATCAGAGAGATTTTTTGAACGCATAAAGAATGCGTAATCTCCTGTTCACAAGCAATACCCAAGACTCTCTTGACAAACAGGCAAGTCAAAATTCGGTTCTTTTCAAACAAATATCTGCCCGAATCGAAAAACTTTGAGCTGAGCCGGAAGCTCAAGGTGTTAATAAATTATTGAATAGTCAATATTATCGCGCAAGAGTAAGAAACTTTCGTATTATTTATGAATTCAATGATGAAGAGATACTCATAGTCAGGATTGACCACAGGAAACGCGTATATCGGAATAATTAATTGACTTACTACAATAGTTATTTGACTGGTTACCTCATTAAGTGAAACTTATTAATTTTGAATCAGTTTTTCCCAAAAAAGTGACTATTTAAGCACTATTTTCCAAAGTCACTGACATTATAAAACTCTACAGGCCTCGCCTAGCTCTCCTGTAACAGGCCAAAAGGTATATCTGTTTTTGGATTTGACAGCTTGTCAACAGCGTTAGGATGTAGAAATTAAAGATCAGATTAAAACTCAATCCAACACCAAGGAAGATGACCTTGAGATGGAAAGGGTTTAAGAGAGCGGCCTTCAGGAAATAGAAGGCCTTATTCCGTTCACAATTATTTTTCGTAATCCTGTCCTTTTGGTGAATTATGTTCAGAACCAGAGGAAACACATTCTTGGTGTCGGGATGTACACAGGTCTATTCAATGGCAGATATACAAAGGAGGTGGTTCTGTTGAGGCGGGTCCCGTCTTTGACACTTTATCGCTTAAAACACCGATTCTATGGGGTGCTCTCTTAAAACTAGGCACAATATTGCCATCTCTTTTGGCATGCAAAAGTCCCTTCTTTCTCTCTTACATGAACTCGCTTTCAGTCCTCATCTTGGTACAATCCATACGCCTTGGTTCCAAGCCTGACTCTCATCGCCTTGAAGTTCGCTTTACCCTCCTTCGTGGTATTTGAGGGTATTGCGGTCGCTTGCGACGATTTGGGCGGAAACTTTTTTGGTTTTGGGCGATGTGCTCGTTCGGATGGACATAATGGTTAGACTATGAGTAAGAAAAATGAATTGGTGTTGTGCTGATGATACACGAGAAATTTATAAAACTATTATTACAGTAGGCGCAACCATGGATTGAGCCGTTTGACAAACTATAGAATGTAGAGCAGCTGTGGATTGAAAAAATGAAAATACGAAATTGAGGGCAAAGGGTGAAATCAGGAAAGGACTTTCTGAGTTCCATCAGCGGTGGAATGTTGTGCGTCAATTAATGATCAATCACGATTGTATGGGTGATTGAGGTCTTCAAGTGTCAAGGCCAGAAAAACTGATGAAATGATTATGAGGAGATAAATCTTTCAATCAAAGGTAACACCAATAAAGCGAAAATAGTTGCATTCATCGCATACAACACACCAAAGTGGATTTTGATTCTAGATACTTCTTTAGAAATATTGGTTACTTCTTTAGAAAGTGATTCATTACGTTGGTCTATTTTGTCGAAGCGCGCATCTTGCTTGTCGAGTCGTTTCTCCATTTTGTCAACAACTTTTGTGAGTGCCGTTAAACTGTTATTTGTCAAACTGATTGAATGAGAGAGTTCAGCGAATTGTTTATCTGATTTCGCTATTGCCTGAGATAAGTCGCTTTTGAGATTAGCAATATCGGTTTTTGTCGCAAATTCACCCTCCATCTCTTTTTTAATGGCAATCGTAATCGCTTGAGCGTGGGTTTTTGCCATCCCGCTGTTTTCAAGAATTTGGGTCGTTGTCATTGTATCAAAGGCTACTTATGTCATTGGATTTTCTCTCTTTCCATTACATTATACAGTATACCGTTGTTAAAGGCAACCGCAGAAAAACTGATGAAATGATTATGAGGAGATAAATCTTTCAATCAAAGGTAACACCAATAAACCGAAAATAGCTGCATTCATCGCATACAACACACCAAAGTGGATTTTGATTCTAGATACTTCGTTAGAAATACTGGTTACTTCTTTAGAAAGTGATTCATTACGTTGGTCTATTTTGTCGAAGCGCGCATCTTGTTTGTCGAAGCGCGCATCTTGCTTGTCGAAGCGCCCATCTTGCTTGTCGAAGCGCCCATCTATTTTGTCGAAGCGCCCATCTATTTTGTCGAAGCGCCCATCTATTTTGTCGAAGCGCTCATCATGCTTGTCGAGTCGTTTCTCCATTTTGTCAACAACTTTTGTGAGTGCCATTAAACTGTTATTTGTCAAACTGATTGAATGAGAGAGTTCAGCGAATTGTTTATCTGATTTCGCTATTGCCTGAGATAAGTCGCTTTTGAGATTAGCAATATTATCGGTTTTTGTCGCAAATTCACCCTCCATCTCTTTTTTAATGGCAATCGTAATCGCTTGAGCGTGGGTTTTTACCATCCCGCTATCTTCAAGAATCTGGGTCGTTGTCATTGTATCAAAAGCTACTTGTGTCATTGGATTTTCTCTCTTTCCATTACATTATACAGTATAACGTTGTTAAAGGCAACTATTCATTGGCTTATCGCATACAAAAAAATTTGATTGCGTTTTACAACCATTATCTGCACAAGCAAGCAGGTTACATCTATGATTGTTGCCCCAGGAAGTCAAGTAATGAAGAATAATGTTTTTGAATGATGGTAATTGGTGTTGGTGATACCCAGGGCTATCGCATTTAAAATTTTTCAGTTGTTTCCACCTGCATTTTCTCCTATTCGATCAAAAAAATACAATTTACGAGGTAGAACAATGCAAGGCTATCGCATTTGAAATATCATTCGGTCACATTTCACGTATTTGACTCTCGCAGATTATTTCCAGAAGGAGATTAAAGGATTTTTCTTTCCTTTACTGGCTAAAAATGTTGACAATATAGAGTTCGTCAGCTAGCAAAACCATTGTAAAATTTTAAATGCGATAACCCTGGGTGATACCACCATTGCTATCGCACATACCTCTTGACTGTGACACTTTGAACCCGTATTATTCTCGTCCAAATTGTATCACCCCTCCCAGACTTGTCTAGGGCGTTCAAAGTACTAAGCGTTAAAGATGGGTTAAGACTTTGAAGTGCAAACAACTCAACATAACCTGAGGGTTTCACTCTCTAGAACTAAGTTGTGAGGCCGAATGCATTCAGCCGAAGAAATTCTCCGGCTGAATAATTGGACATAAAATGCAGCCGATGGATATTGGGCGTTCAAATAGTAGGTTAACACTTGCGGATTGAATTAATTTTGTGTTGTCGCCGTGCATAAACCAAAAATTGGTGGGCAAGTGATGGTACTATGTTCTTTCACAAGTTCTGGTGCCACTCTTTCTGGGGTCAGATGGTTAATGTGACTAAAGCCATGCTCTTGAATTTGCAATTCAAGATGAGTTGGTGACATATCACTTCTCCATGGTTCCCCCCGGCGAGAGACAAATTTACCTAAGAATTGGTGCAATTCCTGATATTTATCAGGGACTTCTTTTATGTTACAAAGATAGTCAAAAGCGATTGATGAGCCTGGTGCAGTTTTATTGACTACTAAGCTAAGCGTTTCTTGGACGGTTGAATGGGGTAGATAGTAGGTTACACCGAACCACGAAAAAAACGCAGGTTTTTGGGGATCAAAACCATGCCGGATAAGAGCATCAACTAGCGTCTCTGAATTGAGGTCAGAAGAAACATAGATTACCGATTCTGGTTCAGGGATACCGGCTTTTTTCATTCGGTTTCGCTTTTCTTGTTGAGTGGCCGGCATATCCAATTCATAGATTTTGAGTTGCTTTGCCAATTCTGGCCGCCGAAAGGCGAAGGAGTCATAACCGGCTCCAATAATGACAAATTGTTTCACGCCTCGTTTAATCGCCTGTTCCAACTGACGTTCCCCGTAAAGTGCTCGAATCACAATGAAATGGATCAAGGTGACCTGACGGCGCATGACTACGTTTCGTATAATCCATGTCAATAGTGATGAGTTGCTGATGGTTTTCCAAAATCGGCCACATAGCTGAACGGCAAAGGGATCATGCAGCAGAACAGGTTGGTCATGTCGGGTGTGTACTGCCCGAGCAGCAGTCACAAGTTCAGCTGTCTTACTCGGACGTTTTGAAAGAATGGATTCCATGATTTCCCCTGCTTAGCGAACAAAAATTAAAGCTCTGTTTGGTTTTGGCCATGATAGTTGTTTTATGTTAATTTTATCTTAACAAAAAGACTAATCGTACGGACGATTACTGATGTTATTCAATCGTCCTATTTTGGTCAAGAAAAAATAACCTCCAGTAACAAAATATTCCACTGATTTATCGCTGCTGATGATTTGAAGGTGGTTAGCTTCTGTTCGGTGTTTTTCTCAAGCCCCGATTTTATCGCGATTACTCAGCTGAAAATAGTCCTTCATCCAACCGCAGATGGTATCGGCAGGACGTTATTCCATGGATTAGCTGCTCTCGACCCATTCCATAGAATTGTGTTGAACGTTAATCATGATAGCAACGAGCGGTAAAAAGGTTATTTCACCTGATCAGGGGATGAAATTGGGTGGGAGGACGCACTAGTGGGAAAAGAAAATTCGGCAAAAACGATTGAGTTCAAAATTACAAGTAACTCAAAAATTAGGTCGCACTGTCGCCGCATTAATCAGGAAAATCTCCACTGAAATAATGCAAAGATTGTACCCGATAAATATGACCGGCTTGGAAAGAAAACACTAGAGTTTCAAACTCACCCGTATTTTAAGTGATTAGGAATCAGTAAACTGTGCCGGAATTGAAAATGAGGTGAACTATTCTAGTTGACCGTTTTCCAATAAGAATACCAGAGGAGGAAATAGGTTGATTAAAGGTCTTGGTTTGTTTTAACATACCTACTGTTTTCGAAAAAATGGAACTTTAATTTCAGTATGATGAGTCACAAATTACCACAAAAACGTGGTTGAAAAACATTATGAATAAGGGAGTGAATGAAGTTAAATCCATGGTTTGTTGGGTTGTAAAAAGATAAATTTAGAGAAAAGTCGGATTGAAAAGAATGCGTTAAATACTTGCTCGGTCTAGGGTATGCAAATACTTATTTGCACAGATGGGAAGGATATTGTTATCAGAAAGGTCGCCAGCCTTGACATCAAGCAATTTGTCAGAGTGAAAGCACGGTAATTGATAGGTTAGGTAACACTGGCAAAATCGTAACAGACTGTAGTTAGTCAATCTAGCGTTGAGAGATACCAGCGAGGGAATTTGAACACGAGCCTGATGAAAGTATCCATGTAAAGCGTTAGTTCGCTAAGGATAAACAAAATGTGATAATTATGCAAAAAGTGATAAAAAGACTATTATGAGAACTAAATTTGCCTCGAACAAGAAACTAACGATTTATTGGTGATACAAGTTGTTGTAGGTAATTACTGGGTTGCAACGTGTAATTCATGCTTCATATCAGAGGGTTTTAGGGTTACCAAGGCGATCATGAGAAAGCGGTTTAGTCCATCAATGCAAAAAATACCCGTTCAATTTGTGTGAGGGTAGTGTATGAAAGTAATGCACTTGGTACATAGAGTAGCATTAGGTAATAGAATAGTGGTTGAGTTCACCAAAAATTTATAGTCATTACTATAGATGACTATTGTTAAACATCACTAAAATATGCTATATTTTTTCAAGGTTTTTAGCATCGTCGTAGGTTGTTCAAAACAACCTTGAAATTAAGGATGAGATGTTTTAATATGTAATAATTCTCAAATTTACATTTTAGGGACGTTGTTTTAATTAGAAAGATGTCACTTGTGGTATTAACTTTAGAATATGATTTTTTGAGCGGATGGGTTGCGTTTTGAAGTTGTTGATTGAAGCATATCTAAAGGTCAAAATGTATCTAGTGTGTTGCGATGTTCAAAGTCTTAGTGAGTATTACAATTGGTCTGGGATTGGCTTGACCCCGTCTGGGGGGGGGGGAGAATCGAACCAATGCTTTCATTTGATTTTTACCAAATGACGGCCATTCTAGGCCTTACTGGCTTAGAAAATTGCGCCAAAAGACGGCTGCAATCAGGACAAATTTGGATTAGTGGTCAAATTCCAAAAGTTGTCATGCATTCACCCCTTGCTGGGAGTGATGTCATGAACCGAGTCCAAGGATTACCTATCTTGATATTGAGTGAGTAGATGACCTTGCTCAGATATATCCGTTTCCTTTTTATTCTTGCTTTTATGCTTTTCGGCCTCGGTGGTTTGTCGTCAGTCTATGGGCAAGATATTCAGGTGCCGGCACCGGGAAGTTTCACTTTATCGTCTCCATCTGAAGGAGTATTGCGAATCACCAGGGAAGGTCTGGCTGATTGTAACAAAAATGAGGGTAGGTCTAGAGTTACCCATTTTTATCAATACTTTTATATCCCAGAAAAAAATGGTCAAAGAGGACTATTTAGAACAATTCCATCATATTGCTCGAAAAAAACCCCGGGATTAGTATACCTTTTTGATGAGGGAAATTTACCCTCTGATCAATTATTTTATTTAGTAATCCAGACATCCTACGAGAATGGGGGAGTAAAGATATGGGGCCCCCGGAGTGAAGAGAAGGCCTTCATACTATCAGGTGAGAGTATTACTGTTGTACCGAGTGCACCACGGGGATTGACGGCTACGGCAAGCAACAAGAGACTGGATTTGTCGTGGTTTGACTCAACGGGCTCATCTCTCATTTACGAAGTTCATTATACTTCTTCTTCTTCGGATACGGTGGGCGACCATGTGCCGGCTTCTTCTGGTAACAAACCAGCAGAGGGTTGGGTATCGATATACCGGGGCTCTAGTGAGCGTACTACTTCCCAAGTGCTTTGGAATCTAACCAATGATGTCGTCTACCGGGTGCGGGTGAGAGCAAAAAACGTAAATTATAATGCTTATAGCCCTTGGGCATTTATCGCCGCTACACCGGTCGTGCCGACGGTGTCAGACCTGAAGGTAACCCCGAACAGCAACCGGCTGGATCTTGCCTGGACTTCAGACCCAAGGATTCAGGTGCTGAACTACACCGTCGAATATACCTCATCCCAAGCTGCTGGCGATGCCGAACGTGTCAGTTCAAATGATCCAGCTGACGGCTGGATTCTCACAGGTGAACCGAAAGCCCCTTCACATGCCATTGTCGGACTTACCAATGATAACCGCTACCGCGTCCGGGTGCGGACCAATAGCACTGACGGCACCAGTGCTTGGGTTGTGGGCGAAGGTACCCCTGCGGGTTTGGTGTTTCCAGAGAGGGTGCGTTCAAGTTTTGGCGATTCCCCAAAAAATTTGTCCATAACGCCAGGGACTCGCAGCTTGTCTCTGCAATGGGAATCCGATGTTGACTTTAATGTGGGTGTTGGGGTTCAATACAAGCTGAAGTCTGAAACCATGTGGCGCTGGTCGGGGGTTGCCACTGCTAGCCCATACGAAATCACCGGCCTGATTGGGGACCAAGAATACGATGTACGCATTTTCGGTTTGGCGTGCTGTGACAACTCTGGTGTCGCTGTCCGTTCGCTGATCAGATTGGGCAGCGGAACCCCCACAACCCTGGCCAGATTGGCTCATCTGACGTCACTCTTTGCGACCGTCGCCGAGAGTGCTAACGGGAATTTTGGTGCGCTACAACTCAGCCCAGCTTTTGCTCCCGATACCACATCGTACACGGCGACGGTTGGCAATTCGACGACGCATCTAAAGTTGCAACTTTACCTTGATACTGATACAGGAGCCACGATGGAGGCCGGTAAGGGAAATAACCTGGCGGCGGTCACCAGTGGCTCGACGAGTGACGCTATTGCCCTTAGTGTGGGAACAAACGCTATAAAGGTGGTAGTCACCGCTGCCGACGGCGTAACACAGCGAACCTATACAATTACGGTGACGCGGCAGGCGGCCAACAGCGATGCCACTCTGTCTGGCTTGGAGGTTCGGTTCAGTCCAGATGCTGCATCCTATTTTACATCGACTCAACCATCATTGAAATTCTTGCCGTCCGTCACTTCCTACTCGGCGCAGGTCAACAATGCGATTAAAAATGTTGCACTGTTTCCCACCACAAGCGACGAGGATGCCAAAATTCTAATTCGCCCTCAAGGAAGCACTAGACAATTTCAAGGAGTACTTAATGGATGGGGACTAGCCGTGGGCGAAAATATATTTGAAGTGCAAGTGATAGCCGCGGACGAGCGAACGCGCCTTACATACAAGGTACTGGTGAATAGGGAATATTTGGACAGCAAATTACTGTCCGCGCTCAAGGTGGAGACCACCGAAGATACTGATCTATTGAATGGTAATTACGCATTAAATCAACAATTTGGTGATTTCGACGGTAATGTCTTTTTCTATAAAGTCCCAATCGATACCGCCACCGAGGGAGTGAGATTCACGCCAACAGCCATAGCGCCAAGCGCAACGGTTAGAATTGCTAGAATTTGGCCTAATTTCGGAGATTGGACGCCACTTGATTCCGGTAAAGCGATTTTTAAACTCGTTACAGGCACCAACACGTTTCGGATTGAAGTGACAAGCGTGACCGGGCGTGTCGCGCGTTATACAATGTTGTTCGAGCGGCCCAAGCAGGTATTCATTGGTCGCGTTACGCCTTCCGTTCCGTGGAATTTGTCAGTCAGCGAGGGTGTTGGCAAGATACAAATTCCAGTGACCGTGAATGCTTCACCATCGTCCAATCTGACGGTAAACGTCAACACAGTTAATATAACCGCCGAAAGTGGCAAAGATTATGATGGCACCACCAAGACAATCACATTTACCCCGCAAGATCGGGCCGGCCGGACTCGTTTTGCCGAGTTTGATGTGACCGACGATTCCGAAGTAGAAAATGTTGAAACTGCCATTGTTAATTTGTCAATACCTGATCCTAATAGTGAATTTAGAATCTTGAATTATGAGGGACGACAAACCTCCGGATATTTTGCCATCATTGATAACGATGATGAGTCGCCTACTCTGACCAATCAGACATATAAAATCACCCCGTCGGTCAGCGTACGCGAGGGAGGCAGTGCCACTTTGACGGTGTCACTCGGAGCTGATGCTCCGACCGGCGGTTTGGCATTTACCGTCACTCCGGGCTTTTGCCGTTGTGACCCTAATCAACTTACACGTAAAGCAGAGCAATCAGATGTTGGACAAGTTCCAACCACCGTAACCGTGCCAGCGGGGAGCAGGAGCGCAACCCTGACCATTCCAATTGCCAACGATCATTTGATTGAAGAAGACGAACATTTCTCGGTGTCCATAGAAACGGCAGCAACCGGCTGGACAAGAGCCGCCTCTGGAGCTGAAACGGCGCAAGTGTTGATTACCGAAGTTGACCGAGCGGTGAAAAATATTATTACAACATTCGCTCAGGTGGTCCAAATTTATTGGAGCAAGCCACCGGATATTACCCCCACAGGTTATGACGTTGACTACACCAGCTCGAAGACGGTGGCAGACGATGCCGATGTGCTGTCAGGGATTTCGCCGTCGCCGGCCGAAGGGTGGGTAGACGCGGGTCATGTTGGAGTCGAACCATTACATGAAATCGGAGGTCTGGATGACAACACCGAATATCGGATTAGAATACGGAGTTTGACCGCGGAATTTAATGGTCCATGGGTGACGGCAAAATTCACCACTCGCCCGTCTTTTGACTACACAGTTGCTTTCAGGCAGCCAAGCGTCTCAATATCTGAGAGATCGTCAGGGGAGAGGTTTTTTATTGATGCAAACGATTCGCTAAGCTCATTTACCGCACTAGCGGTTTCAACTCAAGATGAAGCCGCTCGGAGAGATATTGATTATGCTTTGTCAACCATTAATCCGTTCTTTTTAAGAACTGAACGTTCGTCACATTTACTTATTTATGCTTTTGAAGATTCTCAAAACGAAGAGCATGAGACCTTCACGTTGGCGTTGGATTCCGCGGTACCGGACGAAGATATCAGTATTGGAATTGGAACACCATCAACGGCGACCATCACCATCTTGGACATTGACCCACCCGCAGCGCCTTCGTCCCTCGCATTGGTTCCGGGAGACGGCAAGTTGACCGCAACGTGGGACAAACCCGATGGTCCGATTGCCAGCTACAGATTGCGCTATCGGCCGACCGCCTCGCTGACATGGAACACCATCACGGTACCTGGGTCGGTACTCTCGGCGGACATTGACGGCCTGTTTATCGGCGTGGAATATGAGGTTCAGATCAGTGCCAACGACGGGCAGGAGACTCCCGGCAATGGCTTTGGCGAATGGTCAAGCTCGGTGAGCGCGACACCGTCATCGGGGCCGCCTGCCCCAATATCGGAACTCCGTGTTACCTCTGATTTCGGCCGCTTGGACGTCGCTTGGGACGCACCGCCGGGTTCCGTCGCAGGATACGATGTGCACTATACGTCCTCAACAGTCAACGAATACGCTCCAGTTCAGACCGGCCCGGCCCCCTCGCCGCTGGCCGGTTGGGTGTCAGCGGGGTTCACCTTGGAGCCATCAATCGAACTGACGGGGCTGATCAACGGCAGCGGTTACCTAATTCGGGTACGCCCTGTCGCTTCAGGTGGAACGGGAAGTTGGACGATTGGGGTTGGTAAACCGAGGGACACACGCTTTTCATTGCGGCTTGATAGTGCAGCATATTCATTTCCTGAAGCAGGACTTGTCACAGGAGCTGAAAAGGGTAATTACGGCCCGATTGGGATTTCGCTTGACCGTGACCCCGGTGGATTACAGTATCATGATTACTTGATACAACATACCGATGGTACCGCGGTCAAAGATTTGGACTATAGCCCCCGATATTCATATGGGGTTATTTTCGGCCAGCAAGTAGATTTATTTGTTGCTGCCCGACAAGACGATATAAACGAAGAACACGAAACCTTCACTCTTTCGGTTGAACCGACTTTGGATAATATTGCCGAAGTGAAGGTTGGTTCCCCGGCAAGAGCCACAATAACCCTTATTGACGATGACCCACCTGAGGCTCCAGAAAATATCACCGTGTCTAGGATTCGCCGAACTGTGACCGCATCTTGGTCGAAGCCAACTGGTCCGGTGACCAAATACCAGTTGCGTTGGGGAGCCGCGGGGACTACTGATGGTAATCCAACATGGTTAAGAGCCAATACATCGGACGCAAGTACATCGTATACATTTTCCCAGCAAGATAACTTTCCGGTTAATAATCTAATTGATGTTCAGGTGCGCGCCGATGATGGGCAAACTGAATCGGGTAACGGCTGGGGACCGTGGTCGGAACGTTATACGTACAGCCTTCTGTCCAGAGTGGCCATGTCCGTACCGACCAATCTTGAGGTGACAGTTGGAGACGAGAGGCTTGTGCTCAATTGGGTGGCCTCAAGTGGTTCCATTAGATACGAAGGCAATACTCCGATCTTTAACAATCCAGATGGTTATGACGTCCATTACACGTCAGCCGCAGCGACTGGTGATGGTGCGATTGCCAATGACGCACCAGTTCAAACTGGCCTTGACTCTTCGGCAGATGATGGTTGGGTGGCAGCGGGCGGAAGTGCCACTAATAGTAACCGCAATTTCTCGCAGACGCTTACTGGTCTCACCAACGGAAAAGTATATCGGATTCGGGTGCGCGCCTTCAACACTGCACAAAACGAGTTTAGTGGCTGGGCGAGGATTACTGGTAGACCAATATCCTCAGACGCTCGATTAAGCGGTTTGAGTTTACAGACCGAAGGTGGGCAGGGACGTCTTTTTACCGAGACGACGCTCAAACCGCCCTTTGACAGCGATACAAATTCCTATACCGTTACCGTTGGCCCCGGTGGAACAAAGGTGAGAGTAGTAGCGACTGGACGCGATGAAGACGCACAATTGGAGGTGGGAACGAGTTTGGCCTCGTTGGCACCGTTGGTTAACGGGGAGGCAAGCCAATCGTTTGATGTCGCATATGGGGATGAAAACCCACTGTATGTTCGTTCTACTTCCCAGGATGGCTCAATGCAAAGCACTTATAAGATTGATGTATTGCGGCAAGTGGATATCGGGTTTGAAAGCATTGCGTCAACTGTTCTTGAGAACCAACGTGAGACGTCGCTGCGAATTGGAGCACGTGTCCCTTATGTCACGAGTGGTAATTTAGTCTATAATTATGCTGGGGATTCGCCGACCCAACCAGCCGATTTAGGCCAGTCGAAGCCGGGAGAGTTTATGACAACGGCAACGGGGGAAGCGTTGGCGACCATCAAGGTTCCCATAACCAATGATAACCTGAATGAGCCAGATGAAACCTTCAAGGTGTCAATCGCTCCGGGCGTCATCCCTGCTTACGGGGTCATTCGCAACAGCAAGACTGTGACCATTAGAGACGATGATCCACCCGCGGCACCGACCGACCTTAAGCTGATGGTTGCGACTTCGCGAACACTCACGGCAGAGTGGAAAAAGCCGGCGAAAGGGCCAGTATCTGACTATGAGCTGCGCTACAAACTTTCAACAGCAACCGACCAAGACGCCACGACACCAGATGATCCGGCGACCGGGTGGGTCAAGCAGGCCTCCCCAGGAGTTGGCTTGACTGCGGCGATCGGTGGTCTCATCAATGGTTTCAGTTACGATGTTCAAGTGCGCGCCAATGACGGGCAGCCGACACCAGGGAATGGCTGGGGCAGTTGGTCAGCAACGTCATCGAAAGTGCCCGAAGGTCCACCAACGATCTCTCCGCCAAGAGACCTTACAATTGTTGAACATAATGCGAGTCTTCAGGTCACTTGGGATGAGCCAGAGGGTACGGTTTCATCAACCGAGTACGATTTACACTACACTTCGGCACCGGCGAGCGGCGAGGGTGCGGTGGCGGACGATGCTTTGGCGGAGGGCACCGACCCCTCGGAGGCTTGGGTGGTAAAATCAACAGGTGTTTTAACTACTTTTGATGAGATTATTGATATAACCAATGAAGTGACTTACCGGATCCGAGTGCGGGCAAAAAACAAACAGGGTATCAGTACTTGGGTAGTTGGGGAGGGAGTCCCACAGCTTCATTTAAATTGGGATCCTCCCGCGGACACTCCCGCGGACACTCCCGCTACGAGGACGATCCGTGAAGGTCAGGACAACTTAATAATAAATACCCTTGATAGATTTGGCGAACTCATCAATGGTCCTGCAGAGGGAATGCTGAACTATAGGCCCGGAGCTAGAGACCCAGCCAGTTTGAGCGACGACCTAAAGAGTGGCTATGCCACGAGTTTTGAATTTGTGAAAGGTGAATCTGTACAGGTTACTCTTGCCCAAGCAGAAGACGATAAGGTGAACGAGGAAAACGAAACGTATACGGTCACGCTTGGTGCTAAGACCGGCTACCGGGTAGGAGATAACAATATCTTAACGGTGACAATTCTTGATAACGATCCTCCAGCAGCACTGGAACGGGAGGATGTTTCACTAGAGGCGACAGATGATCAGATAATCAGCGTATCATGGACGAAGCCTACGGGTCCGATTGCCAACTACGAATTGCGATACAAACTGACCTCTGCAACTGACCAAGCTGCTACGACAGAGGGAGACTCATCGACGGGTTGGGTGACAATCACATTGCCAGGTGCAGATACCTCAAAGGACATCACTAACCTGAGTAAAGGAATCGAATACCAAGTGCAGCTACGCGCTCATGATGGGCAGGATCCCCTGACTGAGAACTGCAATCCCACCACTTCGGCGTGCAACGGTTGGGGCCCTTGGTCAGAAGTGATGGCACAAACGCCAATTGGACCACCCGTTGCTCCCACTGATATAGTTGCCACGCCTAGTTTAGATAGCTTAGATATTGCTTGGACGAAACCACTCGGCGAGGTGACCGGTTATAACGTGCACTATACCTTGTCACAAACAGTGCCCGCCGACGCTCCAGCCGGTGACAATGTTCAGTCTGGCTGGGTTGCCGCATCCCGAACCGAAGCCGATCCACCGGTTGCCACGCAAACCTTGCTGGGACTGGCCAACACCTTGACCTATCGGTTGCGAGTGCGGGCGGTCAATAATGACGGAGACGGTACATGGGGGTACGGCACGGGAACACCGGCCGATACGCGCATCGTTGCGTCGTTCCGCCAGACCAATACCAGTGAAATTCAGGAAAATGGTACCTCGTTATCCATTGAAGCAGGGCTTGACAAGGATACCACTCAGCAATTAAACGTCGGTCTTGAAGTAAGCGGTGGCAGCGCCCAAAATGAGGTTGATTTTACCTTAGCGAGTGGCGCGGGTTTCGTCTTCAACACTGATTCAAGAGAAGCCACCAGTTTGATCACAATCAACGACAATACTGCTAACGAGGAGCACAAAAACGTGGTGCTCACCATGACGTCAGATGGGGCATCGGCACCGTTCATGCGAATTGGCAGGCCATCAACATATAATGTTAGAATTCTTGATGACGACCCACCGGCCGCACCAACCAATCTTCAATTGTATGGCGGGACTGGTTCATTAACGGCAACCTGGACTAAACCACCGGGGCCAATCGCACAATACAAGCTGCGTTACAAAGAAGCCCTTGCAGCGGATGATGGATGGGTGGAAGTTGATCCACAGGGAAATTTCGCATCGACAATACTCACCGGGCTACCAAATACCAGATATTATAATGTCCAAGTACGAGCCTCTGATGGGCAGTCGGAGACGGGTAATGGCTGGGGGCCGTGGTCGGCTACACAGACTGCTGTTCCAATACGTGAAAGGGGTGGATATCCCCCTCCGACCGGAATAACAGTGGCAACCAGTCAAACCAAGGTCGACATCTCGTGGACAGCACCAGAAGCTAATTATCCCTTGGACGAAGTAGGAAGACAAGATTTAACAAAACCAAATAATCCGACGAGTTACGACGTACAGTATACTTCTAATTTGCTATTAAGTTTAAATTCTGATTTCACTTCTCCTGATTCCTCTTTAGGTTGGAAAGACGCCGGTCATTCAGGTACCATGACCAGGCGCGCTATTAACCAACTCGTGAGTGGTACCACCTATCGCATCCGGATTCGAGCCACTAATCAAGCCAGTAACGATATTGGAGAATGGGGCGAGGTGTTTGCGACACCGGGGGGTAATGACGCCGTACTCAGCGCGTTAAGAGTGCTGAGTGCTCGGGCTGACGCCAAGGAGATCAAGGCGCGAGCCCTTATTCCGGCGTTCTCACCAGCTGTCACTTCCTACAGTGTATTCGTCCCTGAGGATGAGCGTGTCAGGCTGGCTCCGACGGTGAATGACGGTGGGACGCTGGTAATGACACTTCCTGACAGCCGAACCGAAGCGGTCGGCAGTGGAGGGTTTAGTACTGATCATCCACTTGTAAAAAGTCAAGGTAATCCTGTGGGCGAATTGCCGTTTCATCTTGACGTCACGTCACGTGACGGAAAGAGTACTCGTCGATACACCATTACGGTTAAAATGCAGGGGTACTTTTCGTGGTTTGATGGGAGTGAAACTGTCGCAGCACATACCATCAAAGAGTCGGAGACAGACGCGGCCAGGATTGTGATTGGTCCGTCACCGCGTGTTTTGAGCGGAACTCTGATCCATGCCCCTGGTGCCAATGATCCAGTTATTCTAGCGGAGGACCTGAAGTCCGGCTACGCCACGCAGTTCACGTCGGCGGGCGGTGCGACTGACGCCATTCTGCCCGTTGCAAAGATTGACGATATAAACGAAGAGCACGAAACATTTACCGTCACGATCGGGCAAAGTCAAGATTATGTTGTGAATGAACCTTCGCAGCTGACGGTCACCATTGAGGATGATGATCCGCCGGCACCGACGCAGATTGACCCTCTGAAACCGGGTGATAACGAGCTCAAAGTGACGTGGACCGTGCCGACAGGTCCGGTGACCATCCAGGAGCTCCGTTACAAGACGGAATCGGCCCCAGACAGCACTGCGAGCACCGAGCTGGACCCGTCAACTGGATGGGTGACACGCTCGCTTTCCGCGACGGCCGTATCAGAGACGCTTACTGGCCTCACCGCAGCGACGGTTTACCAAGTGCAGATGCGCGCTTCCGATGGTCAGGATCCACCCACGAGCAATTGCGATTCGACAACCTCATCCTGTAACGGATGGGGTTCATGGAGCCAGACGATAAGCGACCGTGTTGGGCCATTGAATCCTCCAAGAAACTTACGCGCCCGCCCCGTTGCGGGGATTCCACAACTAAACTTGACCTGGACAGCGCCGTTAGGTCCGATAACTGGTTATGATGTGCATTACACGCATGCACCAAGTTCTGGTCCGGGGATGGTGGCTGACGACGCTGAAGTTCAAACCGGTCCGAACCCTCCGGCAGATGAGGGTTGGGTCGACTCGGCGCACACCGGTACAACACTTTCGCACTCGCTCTCAAACTTGAATGACGATACGGTATACCGGGTAAGAGTCCGTGCGTTGACCGACAAGGGTTTAGTTGGGAGTTGGGCTATTGTCGCGGTGACCACCTCCAACACAGTGGCGGTGATGTCACTGGTCAACACAGAATCCGAGACCACCATTAAAGAACCTTCCGCGGAAACAAACTTTGAGATTTCGGTATCCTTGGACAGAGCTCCAGGCCGGGAGCTGCGAGCAACTCTCTCTACTATAGACGTTGACAATGAAACTTTATTGACGCGTACCGAAGACTTTAGATTTGTTGATGAAACCTTAAGTGAAATTACAACTCCGACCTTTGTCTTTCCTTTGGGTTCAACGGAAGTCCAGACAGAGGTAATGAAATTGCTACCTGATCCTCTTAACGAGGAGCACGAGGAACGGGAGTTTTACCTTTTGGCTAGTAGTAGTGAAATGGCAAGGTACCTCCAGGATGGAACACCAAAATCTTTTAAGATTATCATTACCGATGACGACGCGCCGGCTGCACCGGTGTTATCGTTAGGGGATGAAGCGGCGGGCCAACTGTCAGCAAGTTGGACGAAACCAGTTGGGCCAGTGGGCAGCTACGAGATTCGCTACAGGCGTTCGTCGGCACCGAAAATTCCCGCCACAACCCCGGATGACCCGGCGACCGGTTGGGTAACTTTCTCGAAGCCCGGAACAACACAGGACAATCTAGTTGGTGGCCTGCTTGGGAACGTCGAATATGCCGTACAGGTGCGGGCGAACGACGGCCAGACAGGGGAGGGCAACGGATGGGGTCCTTGGAGTACAGAGCAAACGCAAACACCATTACTCTATCTGCCATCACCAGATCCACTCACTGTTACCCCTGACCATCTCAGGCTCACCGTGGCTTGGGTTACCCCGATCAATCGCATGCCGATTGGCTACGATGTGCACTATACGTCGGCGAATACGACCTCGGTGGAGGACGATGATGATGCTTCTGGTAATGACCCTACTGCCGCGTGGGTGAATGCCAACCATAGTGGTACGACAGTCAATAACACGATTACGGGGTTGGTCAATGGCACCGAATATCGGGTACGGGTGCGCGCCAAATTCAACGACGGAGTCAGTGACTGGATAACAAGGAAAGCGACACCTGTGGACGAGCGCAATGTATTGCGGCTTGATAGTGCAGCATATTCATTCAATGAAGCTGGTGCTGCCGAAGGAGGTAGTAAGGGCAATTACGGCCCGATTGGGATTGCGCTTGACCGTGTTCCAGATGAGTTTTTGGATCACTGGATAAGATATGCCGATGGTACCGCGGTCCAAGATTTGGACTATAGTCCGATATTTGATGATGGCACATTCTTAAGCGGAGTTAAAGAATATGAATTTGATGTTGGTGGCCGACAGGACAATATAAACGAAGAACACGAAACCTTCGCCGTATCATTGGAGCCGACTGTGGAGAATTTCGTTGACTTAAAGGTTGGGGCCCCGGCGAGAACCACCGTGACCATTCTTGACGACGACCCGCCTGAGGCCCCAACAAATCTCTCTGTGATTCGTGCTGGGCAAAGTGTGACTGCATCTTGGTCAAAGCCAACCGGTCCGGTGACCAAATACCAGTTGCGTTGGGGAGCAGTGGGTCGCGCTCCTAATACCCCATCAACGTGGCCAACACGCGAAACGTCGGACGCAAGTACATCGTTTACTTTAACTAGACCTTATTTTGCGATTAATAATCAACTTGATGTTCAGGTTCGCGCTCATGATGGGCAGGATCCCCCTGAGAACTGCGACCCCGCCACTTCGGCGTGCAACGGTTGGGGACCGTGGTCAGAAAGTTATACGTACAGCCCTGTGACCACAGAAGCCATTTCCGTACCGGCCAATCTTGTGGCGACAGTCGGAGATGAGAGGCTTGTGCTCAGTTGGGTGGCCTCATTAGGTTCCCTTCGAAACGGACAACGAACAATTCCGGATGGTTATCACGTCCATTACACGTCAGCCGTAGCAACTGGCGATAGCGCGGTTGCCGATGATGCAGAAGTCCAAACCGACCCGAACCCTTCAGCGGATGAGGGTTGGGTAGCTGCAGCCGGAAGTACCGCTGTGAGTGGTCGCTCGGGAAATCGAGATATTTTATCGCAGACGCTTTCTGGTCTCACCAACGGCAAAGAATATCGAATACGGGTGCGCGCCTACAACACCGAACAAAACAAACTGAGTGGTTGGGCGAGGATTACAGGTCGGCCAATATCCTCAGACGCACGGCTCAGTGGTTTGGCGCTTTTGACAGCAGGTGGGCAAGGGTCGGCTTTCTCTGGGGTGGCACTCAATCGCGTCTTTGACAGTGAAACCCTGACTTATAATGTCGTTGTGGGAGCCAAAGTAGGAACGGCAAAGGTGGTGGCAACAGCGCGAAACGAAGCCGCACAATTGGAGGTGGGGAACGCGTTGGACTCTCTGGTCCCGGTGACAAGTGGGGCATCCAGCGAACCATTTGATCTCACAATTGGGGATGTCAACGACCTCTATGTTCGCGTCACTTCCCAAGACGGCACTATGCAAAATACCTACAAGATTGATGTCGCCCGCCGGCCTGAAGTGCCGACGGATTTGGTGGTGACAGCGATCAATACAAAACTGAACTTAGCTTGGGCTGTGCCATCTAGTGGGGTACCCTCCGGTGGATACGACGTTCACTACACTACCTCGGCCACAGTGGCCAATGATGCCGTGGTGCTATCAGGCGAGAACCCCTCGGCGGCCACTGGCTGGGTGGATGCCGGGAACACCGAAAGGACGACCAACGACATGACGATGACGATCACGCAACCCATCTCCGGTCTGAGCAATGACATCGCTTACCGAGTGCGTGTGAGGGCCGTGGTTGATGTTGGCAGCCTATGGGTCACGAAAACAGGGACACCAATTTGGCCCGAGAGTCCAGTTTCCCTAATCGTTACATCCCCCGAAGGTTTTGGCAATACGCTGGATGTCTCTTGGGGAGAACGGACAAATACACCACTACACTACGAAGTACACTACACCTCTTCAACCACTGTGGCCAATGATGCCGTGGTGGAAACGGCCTTGAATGCTAAAGTGTCCGAAGGTTGGATTAATTCGGGGCACGCTGACACGACGTTAAGGAGGGTTATCCGTGGTGATAAAGTCACCAACGGTAGTGAATATCGGGTGCGGGTGCGTGGTGTTTACAGCGACGGACCTAGTCACTGGACGGAAGAAAGGGCAACAGTAGAGGATAAACGCTACGTGCTGAGCGTAGAAACCGATGCTTTGTTCCTCAGTGAATCGGGCTATCAGGATCAGGACGAGAACTCGCCTTATTCTGGGGAATTAGGTGTTATAAAATTTGTTTTGGACCGTCGACCGGATGAAGTTGACGCGCTAGGATTTAGGGTCGACGTTATCCAAGATACACCGAAGCTTGACACTTCAGCGGAACTTGGCAAGGACTACGCCATACACGAAGACTTTGACAGCGATGATAAAACCATTTTGGGTGCTCTTGCTCGTGGTATTAAACCTGAAGAAGTCATAGATCACTATGATTACTTTTTGAAAAACATACCGGAAGATGAACCGGACGATGTGAATGAAGCACATAAGACATTATCCATAGCGCTCGAGCGGCTCGAGCGCAGCGCCGATCAACTCAAAATTGGTGCACCATCAACTGTGAGGGTGACAATTCTCGATGACGACACCCCTACCGCGCCAGTTCCCACTTTAACCCGGGGTAAGAATAAGCTAACCGCCAGTTGGGGAAAACCAGCTGGCCCAATAACTGGCTACGAGTTGCGCTACAAGACAACGGCGGCACCAGACACGGACGCTACGGTGGCCGGCGATCCATTGACCGGATGGGTGGCGCTGACGCCCGACATTGAGAATCCATCGACAGAAATGACCGGATCAGCAGAAATCACCGGACTAGCAACCGCTATTGCCTACGAGGTGCAGATGCGTGCCACTGACGGGCAGGGGGATGTGCAAGGAAACGGTTGGAGTGACTGGTCAGCCAAGAAGGTCGGCGTGCCAGAGGGACCTCTTCCAGCTCCGTCAGATATCACCGTGTCCCCGTCTGATGGCAAAAGTGGCATTCTCAATGTGGCATGGAATCTCCCTCCAGGCGCGAATCCGCGATTTGTCGATGTGGACTACACGACCTCTAGTACCGTGGCTCCAGACGCGGCCGCTCAGACGGGTAACTCGCCTCTACCGTCAGAGGGTTGGGTTAATGTTGATGAAAATTTACGCTACGGCAACACAGTAGAACTTAGCTCCCTAGATAACGACACCCTTTATTTTATTCGGGTGCGCGCAATCAACCCTAATGGAGCTTGGGGGTTTGTATCGGGTACGCCAAGAGATTTACGCCGCCGTGTAACGTTAGGCGAAGACACAACACGGGTTTCGGAAGGAGGTTTGATTACCCTATCATCAGCTTTGGATAGAGCCTCATCAAGGTTACTAGAGGCCGAGCTCAATTATAGTGACATTAGTGCTACCCGGCAGGTCGATTATTTGGTCGCACCAGAGACGGTTATATATCGGGCACAAAGCATCGGCGAAACAGTTGCTGTTCGTAGCATTGAGGATACCCTGAACGAGGAAGAAGAATCCTTCACCATCGCGCTTGGAATACGCTCGGCTTTCGATACTTTTCTGAAACTTGGTGATATCGAAAAGATCACCGTGACAATCGTTGATGAAGACCCGCCAGATCCGCCAAGCTTAACACTGCAACCAAGTGATAATAAAATTACCGCGACATGGACCAAGCCACTTGGTCCGGTGACTAGTTACGCCGTACGCTGGAAGGCATCATCAGCACCAGATGCAGCGGCCACGACAGTGGGAGACCCCTCCACTGGCTGGGTGATAAAGCAGTTGACTGACTTGGAAACAGAAATGACCGGTTTAGCATTTGCTCAGGAGTACATGGTTCAGGTACGGGCGACGGACGGACAGCCGGCACCGGGCAATGGTTGGGGTGAGTGGTCGACGGCACTGACCACGACGCCAAGCGGTATTCCTGGTCCACCAACGAATATTGTCGTGACACCGGGTGAAGACCGCGACCTCACAATTTCTTGGACCGCCCCGTCGGGGTCGTTGAGTGCCTATCAGGTGAGTTATACGACTTCAACGACGGTTGATGACAACGCTTCACCAACGCTCCTTCCTAGTGAAGGATGGACGGAAGTGATTTTGGTGCGAGGTGGCACTTCATACACCCAAGAAAAGCTTCTTCCTGACACGCCTTATCGGGTGCGGGTACGAGCATTAAAGGACGATAACAGAAAATCACGAGGTATGTGGGGATTTGGTACGGGAACTCCGGTGGAGGGTCGGAATATAGTTTCGTTCACGGATAGCACGCATGCGTTCGGTGAGGATTCTGGTACTGTGAATATTGGAGTGGAGATTGCCCGTGATGTGGAACAGAACCGGCGGACGGGTGTGACGGCTAGCGACGTCACTGCAACCGGTGGTGGCGTGGACCACTCGGCGCGCGAATCCAACTCTATGATCTTTAGCCAGAACCAACCGCGGGAGCAGAATTTCAGTTTTGGTATTGTTGCGGATGAAGTGAACGAGAATGACGAGACGCTGACCTTAAAACTCGTTCCAAACGAAGACGATTTTATCGTTGGCACGACCCCCACAACCACGGTGACGATTAAAGACGACGACCCGCCGGAGAAACCGACAGTCACTTTAGACTCAGGGATGGAGAAACTGACCGTCACGTGGACGAAACCAGCGGGTCCGATTGGTGGCTATGAGGTGCGTTATCGGACGGTTTTGGCCCCGACGGGAGATGCTGTTGGTTCAGACCCGTCGACTGGTTGGGTGACGGTAGCGATTGCGGCGTCGGCCGTATCGCAGGAACTGTTGAATTTAGAGGCTTCAACGGCCTATGTGGTCCAAGTCCGTGCGACGGACGGGCAAAGTTTGCCGGGAAACGGCTGGAGTAAATGGTCGGAGGCGAAGACAGCTGGTACCGAAGGGGCTCCGTCCTTACCTACGGAGTTTGCAGTTACGACGGCAAACGAAAGGAGTCGCACCTTGAGTGTTGACTGGAATGACACAGTGAACTTTGTGACGGACTACGATGTGCACTACACCTCATCAACCACAGTGGCCGAAAATGAAGACGTACAGACTAGTTCATCGCCCCTTCCCGCTGATGGTTGGGTGAATAGTGAACACAAGGGTACTGATACCGAGCACCTGATCACTGGCCTGAACAACGGCACTGAATACCTGGTGCGGTTACGGGCAAAGCGAAAACTGGCAAACAACAACTACGTTTCAAGCGACTGGGTGACAATGAAGGCCACTCCAGCGGACAGTCGCTATGTAGTGCGCCTTCTGGATACTCTTACTTTTACTTTTGAACCTGATACTGAGGAAGATTTTTCAGAAAGTTATCCTGAGGAAACTGACGGTATTGACGGTTTAGTTGATTTAAATGTTCGTATTGATAAAACGGCAGGTCGAGATTTAAGTTTCTCACTGGAATTTACCGATGAGACCGCCACGAAGGAAGAGGATTATTCGTATCCAGACACCCCTATTGACATAGATGATGGCGAGAGAAACACATCAACGCTCATTGTTGCAGGAAAAGACACCAAGAACGAAGCGCACGAGACGTTTGTTGTGGCGATTGTGGCGGACGAAGAGTCAGACCCCTTTATTCGTCCGGGCAAGCCCACGCGTGGACGGATTACGATTCTTGACAATGACCCACCGGAAGCGCCGGCAAATCTGTCTGTACAACGGAGCAGTCAACGAAATGATATCACCATCAACTGGAGCAAACCGGAGGGGCCGATAGCCAGCTACGAGCTGCGCTACAGGGTGGGACCAACAGAAGGTAATCCGTCACCCCCTTGGACGACAATTTCGTCACGGAGTACATCGGTGTTAATTGCGAACCCGACTAGAATACAATATAGTGGCTATGAGTTTCAGGTACGGGCGACAGACGGGCAAACAGGGAGTGGCAACGGCTGGAGCGAGTGGTCGAACACCACGGTGTACCAAGATGACAGTACCAATATTTTGACGGCACCAACATCTCTTACCGTAGAGGAAGGGGATGAACAGCTGGAAATAACTTGGACAGCACCCCCTAGAGGGGCGATTAGTTACGATGTGCACTACACCTCATCAAGCACGGTAGCTTCTGATGCGGCGGTGGGTACAGATGTGGCAAATGGTTGGGTCGCCGTTTCCCGTAGCGGTGGTGAATCTAGTCAGATCATCACGAATCTGGTCAACGGTCGGGAATACCGGATCCGGGTGCGGGCGTTAAGGGGCAGTTTTACCTCTAGAATTAGCCCTTGGGCGGAGGTCACGGCAACACCAGAGAGGCCACCTCAAAAACCGAAAGACCCAAAGGTGACAGCCCCCGATGGTTATACCCAAACGCTCGATGTCTCTTGGACAGCACCGGAACTTGTACCAACCCGATACGAAGTACATTATACCTCGGCCCCAGAGAGCGGCGAAGGTGCCGTCGCTGATAGTGCAGCGGTGCAGTCGGGTTCTGACGCTTCGGCGGCCGAGGGCTGGGTTGATGCCGGTCACACGGGTACGGCTACAAATACTCGTATCACGAGTCTCACCGATGGTCAAGAATACCGCGTTCGGGTACGTTCCGTGGTCGGAGACAAAAGAAGTAAATGGGAAGAATGGAAAGGAACACCGGCAGACAAGCGTTTTGAATTGAGTTTTGTGAGTGGTAGTTATTCATTCGATGAAGTCGGCGATACCGAAGGGGCTCAAATGGGTAATTACGGACCGATTAAGATTAAACTTGATCGCGATCCAGATCCAATTCCAATTCTACAATACCAAATACAATATAATTTTGAAGATACTGATACAGCATTATTTAAAACGGACGATAGTTCGCCCTATGACTATTCTTTGTTAAATTCGGATGGGGTTTTCTTCCTGTCACAATTTGCAGAATTTTATGTTGGCGGTCAACAGGACGATGAGAACGAGGAGCATGAAACGTTTACCGTTAGAATCGCACCAGGAGACGATGAGAATCGCCTGAAATCAGGCACCCCGGAAGACCCAGAAGCTAGGGTGACTATTCTTGACGACGACCCACCGAAACCGCCGGTGTTCACTTTGGAACCGGGCGAAGAGAAGGTGACCGCCAACTGGACAAAACCAACCGGCCCATTAGCTGGCTACGAGTTGCGCTACAAGAAGGAATCTGCTCCATATGATAACGCCACAATTTCGGGTAACCCAGATACCGGTTGGGTGGTGCTGACGCCCGCCATTGAGGATCCAATGACAGAAATGACCGGATCGGTAGAAATCTCCGGACTGGCCGTCGTTACCGTCTACGAGGTGCAGATGCGTGCCACGGACACGCCCTTGGGAGAGCAACCGGTACCTGGCAATGGCTGGAGTGAATGGAGCGAGACGCAGACCACCGTTCCAGAAGGACCGCTGCCAGCAGTGCAAAGTATCACAGTTACAGCAACTGACGGTCGGAACGATGCTTTGGATGTTAAATGGGAAGCGCCGACATTACCGACAGGGGTTTCGGCGACTGGCTACGATGTGCACTATACCAGCTATGATGAATTTAATACAAGATTAAGTAATGAAGTAAGTACTAATGGATATGAAACTGCATTTTACAACGTTGCATTTGAAGAGGTACAGGCAGGCGAATCGCCCTCGCCATTGAATGGCTGGGTTGATGCGGGTCATTCCGGCACGAATCCCAATCACATCATTCCGAAACTAAACAGTGGTACAAGATATAATGTAAGGGTTCGGGTTAAGGCTAACGATGACATTGGGGCTTGGAATATTGTGTATGAAAGGGAAACGAAAGACCAACGCCGGACAGTAGCGTTCGGTGTTGACAATGTTCGGATTACAGAAGGGGATCCCGCGACCCTTTCTGCCAGCCTAAATCGAGCTTCCCCGATTGCCTTGGAAGCTCGACTCAACTATGAGAGCGTAAGTGCCACGCAAGAAGCAGACTATGTGCTTGAACCGGAGTCGGTTCTCTTCGGAGAGAATATTGATACAAAAATTGTTGCCATTCGCGGCGTTGAAGATACCCTGAACGAGGAAGAAGAATCCTTCACCATCGGACTCGGAATCCGCTCGGCTTTCAGTCCTTTTCTGAAACTTGGCGATACCAAAAAGGTCACCGTGACAATCGTTGACGAAGACCCGCCAGAGCCGCCAAGCTTAACACTGCAACCGGGTGATAATAAAATTACCGCAACATGGATCAAGCCACTTGGTCCGGTGACTGGTTACGCCGTACGCTGGAAGGCATCAGCAGCACCAGATGCAGCGGCCACGACAGTGGGAGACCCCTCCACCGGCTGGGTAATAAGGGAGTTGACTGACCTCGAAACAGAAATGACCGGTTTAGCACTTGCCCAAGAGTACATGGTTCAGGTACGGGCGACGGACGGACAGCCGGCACCGGGTAATGGTTGGGGTGAGTGGTCGACGGCACTGACCGCGACGCCAAGCGGTATTCCTGGCCCACCAACGGATATTATCGTGACACCGGGTGAAGACCGTGACCTCACAATTTCTTGGACCGCCCCGTCGGGGTCATTGAGTGCCTATCAGGTGAGTTATACGACTTCAACGACGGTGGATGACAACGCTTCACCAACGCTCCTTCCTAGTGAAGGATGGACGGAAGTGATTTTGGTACGAGAAGGCACTTCACACACCCTAGAAAAGCTTCTTCCTGACACGCCTTATCGGGTGCGGGTACGAGCATTAAAGGCCGGTAGCGGAAGTTCACGAGGTATGTGGGGATTTGGTAGGGGAACTCCGGTGGAGGGTCGGAATATAGTTTCGTTCACGGAGAGCACGCATGCGTTTGGTGAGGATTCTGGCACGGTGAATATTGGAGTGGAGATTGCCCGTGATGTGGAACAGAACCGGCGGACGGGTGTGACGGCTAGCGACGTCACTGCAACAGGTGGTGGCGTGGACTACTCGGCGCTCGAATCCGCCTTTTTGATCTTTAGACCGAACCAACCGCGGGAGAAGAATGTCA
>MPNP01000299.1 GCA_002239085.1 Rhodobacteraceae bacterium bin131
AAAAACTGTTTTTCTCTTTGCTACCCGAGAGGGAATGATGTTATAAAAGTATTAGTATCATCGTAATCTCAGTGGCCTTGCTGTCCATCTAAACTTTAACATTAGACTTCGTCTCGGTGGTAAATGGGATGAATTCATGTCATGGTCATCATAGCGAGGCATCTTCAAAGAAACCCCACAGATCCTTGCCGTCAATCGCAATAATCAGCAAGTTATTGAAATCGTGAAGGGTCTTATTGCTGGAACGGGATCTTCCAATCCATTGAAGATCTATTTGAAGTAATAGTATTTCCAGCCATAAAGCATTGCTTGGCAACAGAAAAGCCATAAAGATTATACAAAAGAAGAGAGGAAAATTTATTCAAGTTTGACTGCCCTGATTTGGCCAGCCATTTTGATTTGGATTTCAGAAGCAAACGATTTGACAATTGACATCAACAAGATTTTGATGCAACTAATAACCTCTTATATTGTACCGATTGAAATTCTAAATGCGAAGGGAAGAACGAGCCCCTTGTATTCAATCGGTTGGAAAGCAGAAATATGTCAATGCCGATGATTTTAATCTAAGTTGTGTGCAAAACAATTAGCTGCATTATGAGCGTCACCTAATAAGGAGTGATATGAAGATCTACTATATCAATCGCGACCAATCAACCGCAAGACGTGATTGGATGGAGTCACAACTTTCTCAGTTGGCGAATGATAAGATTCAATATTCACGCATTTCTGCGGTGGAAGGGGCGACACTTACGGAAGCAGAAATCAACGCAGTCACGGATTACGACCAAGGTGCCACTCGGAAGCTATCAGTGAACGAAGTAGGATGCTTTCTAAGTCATCGAAAGGCTTGGCAACTAATTAGTGATAGTCCAGACGAATATGGTGTTGTCATGGAGGATGATGTTTTGCTTTCCAGCAAAGTGGACTTATTTCTGAGTAACACCAACTGGATTCCTAAAGGGACTGCTTATATCCGGCTTGAAGCGAACGATAATTATTGGATGGTTAAGCTATTTCAGTGCCATCAAAAGGGAACAATTGCGGATGTGAACTACGAATTGTTTGAATTTGAGGGTGGTGGAGGTGGAGGTGCTTATGTGATTCACAAGGAGTTAGCTAAGTGGCTTCTCCCACTTTATACGAAATTCAGTATTCCTGTAGATGATGCATTGATAGACCCTGAATTATTTGTCAAAGGTATTCCAACTCAATTGCCAGGGTCACTTCGGCTGCAAATGGTTCCATTGATTGCCATACAACAACTTTGCTATAAAAATAGGTTTTTACCGCTTGGAGCAGAGGTAAGTTCGCTTCAAATAAAAAAGAAACGGTCAACAAGAAGTAAATTGGGTAGAGAATTACTTCGAGTAGTTTCATTAAAGCATTGGAAGCGAACCTATTCCAAACTAATTGGTCCTAAATTTCCTTTTCTTGAATAATGCATTGTTTAGTTTCTGCATCCATGGAAATTCTGAAATTAGCCTCTTGATAAGGAATTAGAATTCATTCATCTCTGACTTTGACACTTTTCTCCAGATTTGGTATTTCTCATATTTCACAATTCCCCAGCAGGTCAATAAACTGAAGTCTCTATGTGGTGGTTATCGATTTGTATATCCGTGTCATATTTTCTTTTGTAATACATTCGCTGTTCACTAATAATCAATTCAGTACACATTGATTTATTAAACAAAGACATCATTGACAACAAATAAGACATCATTCCATATCATGAAAAGTCATCGTAATCAAAATGGCAGACCACACTCCAAGCGCATTTTTAACTTTTTAATACTTAGGGCTTCAAAAGCTTTAGCCAAAGGGGACAGAACCGGGACCGGATAAATCAAGCGGCTTACCCTTGACCTGATCGCTAGTCTGCATACTAGGGTTAAGATTGAATGTGCCAAAGAAGGCATCACCCTGAAGACCATGCTTATCGACAAGGGTACTTGAAATTACTGCTATAAT
>MPNP01000300.1 GCA_002239085.1 Rhodobacteraceae bacterium bin131
TACCCAAATCAAGAGCAACTTTAAGTGGGTGTATACGATTGGCGGCGCAATAGTATTCTTATTAGTGTTGCCTTGGATTGCAGAAACTTTTGTTCTAATAAGTAGCTAAAGTTAGTTTCTTAACTTCCGACGGTAACTACTCAGGTCGTCTCAATTTCAGATTATTGTCGTTTCCTCAATTGAGGAAGGTGACTATTGGGGTCAGGACCTGTGTTAGGTACCTAGAAGTGGACTCTTTTGGTCCCATAACACGAACACCTCAGCGGCATCGGTTGCTAGTGTATCTAGTATCACAAAACCATTGAAATGATGTAGTTTGTTTGCATTATTCTCTGTCATTCTGTCAACAGTCAACACTAATTAATTGCGAGCAGTATTTCTTCCTAGTATCTCGCCATTAATGCCTGAATGTCTTCATCGTTAATCGAAAAATCATTGGATTGCAAACTGGGCTTTTGTACCCATGCCGTTGCATAAAGGATTACCGGCCGGTTTGTCTTTAGAAAAAGGTCTACCAGATACTTCCGGCGCACCTGATCATAATTTAGTAAAGTCTTCGGGCCAATTTCGGTTAGAATTTCACTCCAAATTGGCATTAACCCAGTCTTGGTTTAGCTTGAAGAACTGCTTTAAACAGGTGTCTTGTTTACATCGTCGTTTGTATCTGTCGGAGAGAAGGATTTTTGGATCCGCTCTCTCTCATGTGCTCCAAGATAGGCATTTATAACATCGTAAACACCCGGTTGTGAAAAAGCCTCCTCAAGCATTTTTTCCCGAACATTTTCCTTTGCTTTGGTACTGGTAGTCATAAATTATACTCCTGTTTAGATTTATGCCTAATCTTATCTCTTAGACTATGTTTTACTAAAAACGTAACATGGATTGAATTACCAATTAAGTTAGATGTATTAATATTTAATGTACTAATAAAGTATTACTAGTATAACACATATGTAAAACCTTTACAACTTATAAAACAAACTCCTTGATCAGCGACCTAAATTAAGGGCACTTCTATTTAGTCTAATAGTGTAATTCTTAACATTATTTTTCCACTCTGTCATTTTTTTCCTTGTGTTTATGATATCACTCGAGGCAAGCAATCAATGAGTCTGATTGATATTGATCAAGAGTAGTGAAATGGAACAAAGAAACCTGTTCGAAGAAGACCGGCAACGCTAGGATATCGCCGAATTCAACACTCTCACTCGGATGAAGGACGTGGTGGACTGGGGCCGCTTTAAACCGTTCTTGGAAGAAGTATTCGGCCCGCCTCGTCGCGGCGGTCGGGGCGTCCTTCGTGGGATCAGATGATCATGTTTCATGCTCTTTTGTTGGGCGTCATGTATTCCCTGAGTGACCGCCAGTTGCAATTGATGTTTCTGGACCGAACTTCCTTCAAACAGTTTGTGGGTCTTCAGAGCAAGGATCAGGTTCTGGATTAAAAGACGTTATGGAAGTATCGGAACCAGTTAGCTCAGGCGGGTGCTATTGACGCCTTGTTTGAGGTTTTCAAGGAGCAATTGCAGGAGCACGGTTATCAATCGCAAACCGGGACGGTGGTGGATTAAACCATGGTTACTGTGCCCCGCCAGCGGAACCGTCGGGACGAGAGTGGTGAGGTGAAGAATGGGCGTATTCCTTCAGAATGAGAAGAAGACCCCAACAAATGACAGCAGAAGGACACGAAGGCGCGGTGGACCAAGAAGAGGGGTCAAACCTTTTTTGGTTACAAAAACTATATCGCGGTGGACCGGGAGACGCAGTTGATTGAGCAATGGGGCACCACCGCGGCCCTTGTCCATGATAGCCGGATGTTGGAGCCTTTGCTGGTCACACGGCCTTCAGGGGATCCTCAGTTGTAGGCTGATTGTGCCTATCGTTCGCAGGACATGGTTCAGGCGTTGCGCCAGCGGGGTTATCAACCGCGCATTAGTTTTAAGGCCAAGCGTGGTCAGAAG
>MPNP01000019.1 GCA_002239085.1 Rhodobacteraceae bacterium bin131
CGTTCCTCTGACGCCGCAGCACACGACCCAAATGATGAATATTGCATGCCACCACCGATAACGCCACCACACGTGCAAAACCCTTTGAACCATACGCGCGAACCCGGCTCAGACCATGATGCTCAAGACCATTGATCTTCGATTCAATCCCCGGATGCCGCCGCCGCATGGCCACAAAAGTCGCCCCGCTCTCCCGTTCTTTATCGGCCGTGGTCAGGTAACCCTTGCGCGGAAGAACATTGTCAACCAGAAGCTCGTCCAAACGAGCCCGATTGGCCGGACTGTGAAAGCCCCGATCAAAACTGCACGCCCGAAGAGCAGGAAAACGAGCCTGTGTTTCCTTAATCATCGGTTGGGCATGATCCACATCGCTCCCTTTCCACATGACCCGGTGATGCAGGATAAAGCCACAATCATCTTCTAGGACACACACCGGCACACCCAATTCAACCGGTGTCCCAGCCTTGCCTTTTGAAATCCAGCGGGTGTAGTCCTCAAACACGGAAAAAAACTTTTCCGCGCTGGGGATCGTTTCGCCCCGCAGCAAGCGACGGTCAATCTGATCAATCTGACGTTGGGCATGACGCAGATAATGGTCTATGCTGGCCAATGCCTTGTCCTTGGTTATCCCCACAGCACGCAACTCCAGCAATGTCTCTTCAGCCCGTGTAACCAGAGCATGACACTGGTCAAGATACGCCTTGATATCCGTCCGACGGGCCCGACTGGTGTTCCGACACTGATTAAACTTCTTCTGGACCGAAGCCGTCAAATGCTTCGATTGACGCCACCCACCTATCTGAGCCCGACTGGTCTCACGACCCAGCACACGCAGAAGACACCGCATCGCATCCCATAACAGATTGACATCCGTCGGATAATGCACATCCGTTTCCACGACAAAGGAATCACATCGCCCGTACAATGTTTCGTCAGGTGCTTTGTGAGACACGGTGTGACCACACTCAATAATCAGCTGATTCACCGCATCCAATAACGCGGGCGTCAACAGGGTGACATTATCAACCAACGACTGGAAGGAATAACAGGTCTCATCAAAAATATCCGAATGACCCAGAAACTTCCGCAGCGTTTTGTGCTCATTGACCATTTCGTGAAGATGGTCAAAGTCGCAATCCAAACCCTGCATCACCACACCCATCACAAGAATCTGCCACAACCCCATCCCAGGCCGACCCAACTTGTGATTGACATCGGGAGCCAAGCCCTCCTCCAAGAGGGCCAACAGTCGGGCCCGCCGAGACGGGTCAGAATACAGCTTCTTAAGACCGATCAATATAGCGGGAGTGTCATCCCGGGATTTGTAATTCAGATTAATGTTTTCAATGTCAATATCACCCAGTTGGCGGAGGGGATTAATCGTCTGTCGCATAGCCTCGTCACTCGAAGAATCGTTGCATTTGGTTAAGATCAGGCCATATTATGGAAAAACACCAATGTACAAACCAATCTTGAAAAGAAGCTTCGCATATTAAAGCCCCTATTGCAAGGGATTTAATAACAATTATTTTATTTTCGGGCAGACACTAAATAATAAGTGATTGAATTTGCCTTGAAGTTTTTTATCCTAGGCATTTTTACGAAAAGCTCAATCAAACATGCATATATTAACCTCAGTGGGAACCAACCTCTATGGCTTCTGTACAGGAGTTTCGTAATTGACAAGTATCTAGCTGCGAAATGTTTGATCAACCTTTTCTAATCTCTGAACCTTTATTCCGCTTTAAATTCATTCTTGGCAATTGTGTGAAAATATCAATGCATCCAATTTCTGAATTTTTTCTGCCAATATTCATCGCTCAACGACACCAAAATATAGAAACATACTATTCAAATTTGTCCAATTTTGACCGCATTGCAATAGAGCTAAACAGTTAGAATAAAACACTCTTGACAAAAACCACTCCAAAACGCCTCTATCATGGTTGATCATTTTGATAAAATTACAAATTTAGTGAAACTATGTTATGGCATCAAATCAGTTGGCGAACTCCAACATCTTCAACAAAGACGAGTTAATGAGGGCATCTATACCCAACCGGAACACGTGACAAGAAATACTCCAAGACGAAGTCAAGAACTCCTTAATGGTGGGTCAATTTACTGGATTATCGATGGATTAATCCAAGTTCGCCAAAGAATAATACAAATAGAAAGCCGTATTGGGGAAGACTCAGTCAAACGTTGTGCATTGATTTTTGATTCTCAACTTATTCACACCGAAATAGTCCCGAGAAAACCCTTTCAGGGATGGCGGTATCTTGAAGCAAATAAATCCCCAAAGGACTTGCCGGCTCAAACCGACCCTAATGCCACCCGCCGAATTCTTAAATTACTTACTCAATACGATGTTAATCAAATGACGATTACCGCTATTCCAAATTTTATTGCTGACCGGCATTGAGTTTAAAGGCTTAACAGCCAATTACCTTTTCTACTTTGATTGAGTGATTTTTTGAGTTTCTCCATTTTATGGGAATCGACTGTTATTAACCTAAATTAGGCTTGGCAAGTTTATTTCACTCTTCTTTCTCAACTGAACAAGTAGTCCAAAGAAGAGCTTTGGATAGCGGGAACAGCGAGCGAATTTGAGCAGAAGAGTTTTCCCTGATGGTGATGTTAAGAATAGATCAATGAGGGGTATTTTGTCCTCAGGGTTGTAACTAAATCATGTTCATTAATCTCCGCTTGCCAATCACGCAATCGCCATTCTTCAAGAGTCGCTGTTTTTGAGATCTCAGTTCCTTTATGTAAATCTTTTAACTGAATCACTCCGCGGGTTTTTTCATCCTCACCCTGAATGATAGCTAAAGGACAATTACGCGCATCAGCATACTTTAATTGCTTGCCAATATTGCGTGTTGTACCTAGAAAGACTTCACTCCGAAATCCCACCTGCCTTAAACTGTTAGCTATATTAAAATAATCGGCAAGGCGATGCGGGTCCATTACCGTCACTAAAATTGGTCCGATAGAATTGGGACTAGGAGAATTTTGCTTTTTTGCCGCCAGTGCAGACATCAATCGATCAATGCCAATTGATATTCCTGTCGAAGGAATAACCTGACCGGTAAATCGTTTGATGAGTCCATCATATCTACCCCCACCGGCTACTGAACCAAATTGCCGAACTCTCCCCTTTTTATCAGTGATTTCAAAAGTTAACTCAACTTCAATAACTGGGCCAGTGTAATAGTCAAGCCCACGAACTACCGAAGTATCAATCTCAATTCTATTTCTCAAATTGGGATTGTTTGCGACCAAATCCATTATTTGGTAAAGCTCAAAGACTCCTTCTGAACCAATATCGGTGGAACCGACAAGTTGACGAAGTTCATCAATGATTTTCTGACTGTTACTTTGTTTCATCGTTAAGAATGACACAATTAAATCAATCTGTTGGGGTGTTAATTCAGCTCCCCTAGTAAAATCTCCGCTTGTATCCTCTCTTCCTTTACCTAATAGATTGCGAACTCCCTGTAGTCCCAGTCGGTCATACTTATCTATTGCTCTGAAGGTCATGCCTCTAATATCCGTGTGCGACGCCAGGCCGGATTCGTCTATAACACCGGCTACTTCCAAGACGCCATCAAGAACTTTACGATTATTTATTTTGATTCGATAATCTGTGTTTTCTAATCCTAGTGAACCGAGAATATCGGCAACCAGAACTATCATCTCGGCATCTGCACCGACACTATTTGAACCCACCGTATCAGCATCGCATTGATAAAATTGTCTAAACCGACCTGGGCCTGGTTTTTCATTACGCCAAACAGGGCCCATAGCATAACGGCGATAGGGTGTAGGAAGCGATTGACGATACTGGGCAACAACTCGAGCCAAGGGAGCTGTAAGATCATATCTGAGCGATAGCCACTTGTCATCGTCCTTCCAAGCAAACACACCATCATTTGGCCGATCAAGATCAGGTAAGAACTTCCCAAGTGCATCAAGATTTTCAATGGCAGATGTTTCAAGACAGTCAAAGCCATATCGCTGAAACACTTCGGCAATGGTGTTCATCATTGATTTTCTCTGTGCCAGATAATCGTGAAAGTAATCCTGGAAACCTACTGGTGTTTCGGCCTTTGGGCGACGCATTTTTGACTTGTCTGTTTTTTTCACACAGTTTACCTAATCCTGAATATTTTAACGAGTTCTTCGGTGTTACAACTTAGATCTTCTTTACTTCAACAACACCATTTAAGCCTTTGAGAGCCTGTTGTACCTTTTCATTCACATTATATAGTTCCTTGATTTGTATCTTTACCTGGCCTCTTAAAGACTTTGCAAAGGGACAGAAAATAATTTGTGCTTTCCGTCCGTCCTGTAAAGTTGGTGTTTGCTGTTCTAATATATTTTTGACAAGTTGTGGAACTTTAGGATCTTCAAAATGTATTTGAACTTGATAGGTTTCACTATTGAAAAGATCTTCGATCGGATAAGTTTTATAGGATGAAACAGAAAGTTGACCGTTATAAGGCTTAGCTTCTAGATGAGCAACGACTATCGTATTTTCCTCTTTGGTATTCGTGGATTTGCCATAACTGTCAGGAAACATGAATACTTCAATTTCTCCCGATTGGTCCGATAAAGACAATATAGCCATTGATTTTCCAGTACTTGAATTGCGCCGGTTTACCTTAGTTAATATCCCGGCGATTTTGGCTTGTTTCTTCTTCTCTTTCGTCTCGCCATTAAAATTGTTTTTCCATTCTTGGATTTCACTGATTGGGACTATTCCATTGCGTTTTAGAATTTCGCGGTGCTTATTGACTGGATGATCGTTCAAGAAGAACCCAATCGCGCTCAATTCTTCAGCAAGCCTTTCATTCTCACTCCAATCCTCACAATCTTTGAGTACTGGTAAAGGAATTGAAACTATGTCTCCAAATAAACTTGGTTGATTGAACTCTTCTGATCTAACACTTTTGGAGTAGGCTTGAAGCAATTGATAATTTTCTAGCAATTTCTTTCGATTACGATCAAGACTATCAAAGGCGCCTGAGCGGGTAAGGTTTTCAAAGGCCGAACGCGACATAGCCATCATATCAAACCTGTTGGCAAAATCAAAAATGTTTTTGAATACCTTATCACCTCGAGCTTTTTCAATTGCTTTGGCAATATCAACCCCAACGCTTTTTATGGCAGCAAGAGAATAGGTTATTTCTCCTTTTTTAACCCCAAACTCTGCCCCTGAGACATTAATATCGGGTGGGAGTAATTTGAAATCAGACTTATTTATGTCTCTATGGTAGTTAGCAATCTTTACCGAATCATTTAAGTCTTCAGTCATGACTGCCGCCATAAATTCAATAGGATAATGTGCTTTGAGGTATGCAGTCTGATAGCTCACTAAAGCGTACACGGCAGCATGTGATTTATTGAAGCCATAGTCCGCGAATTTTTGCAGCAAATTCCATACTTTTATTGCGTTTTTTTCTTTGGCTCCTTTTGCTAGCGCGCCTTTGATAAATATGGGTTTCTCTCGGTCCATATCTTCGCGTATTTTCTTACCCATTGAGCGCCGGACTATATCGGCTTGACTTAATGAATACCCTCCCATTTGCTTAACGATTTCCATCACCTGCTCTTGATAGACAATAATCCCATTAGTCTCCTCAAGAATATGATCGATAAGAGGGTCAAGTTTTTCTCGCTTCTTTTCACCATTTTTAACTTTACAATAGCTTGGGATGTTATCCATCGGGCCAGGCCGGTAAAGGGCTACAAGGGCAATGATGTCTTCAATTTTGTTTGGTTTCATCATTTTGAGGGTATTGGCCATCCCCTGCCCCTCCACTTGGAATACACCGACAGTTTGCCCCGACGAATAAAGTTCAAAGGTTTTTGAATCATCAAGTGGAATTGAATTTATATCAAGTTCATTGTGTTGTTTTCTGATAAGTTCGAGCGTTTTGTTAATCACGGTTAGGGTTTTTAATCCCAAAAAATCCATTTTAACTAAACCAGCCTTTTCGACCCACTTCAAATCAAATTGAGTGACAGGGAGTTCTTGTTTTGAATCGCTGTAGAGGGGGACAACCTGTTCAAGAGGCTGATTACTTATTACGACACCTCCTGCATGGCGGCTAGTGTTTCGGGGTATTCCTTCAATCTGTTCAATCTGATCAAACATTTGTTTGATCTTAGAGTCTTCATTTTCTGCTTTTCTCAGAACGTCAATATTTCTTCGTTGTGATTTAAACGAATGGCGTGGATCAATTTCTGCCGACCACGAATTCAATTGATAGCGTGGAATCCGCATAATGCGACCAAAATCCCGAATGGCATTTTTAGCTCCGAGTGACCCAAAAGTCACTATCTGAGCGACCCGATCAGCACCGTATTTTTCTTTGACATAGTCAATGACCTTTTCGCGACCTTCTGGACAAAAATCAATGTCAAAATCTGGAACTGATGAACGCTCGGTATTCAAGAATCTTTCAAAGAGTAGAGAATAGCGAAGCGGGTCGAGATTGGTTATGTTCAAAACGTAGGCAACAAGCGAGCCTGCTCCAGAGCCACGACCAGGTCCTACGGGGACACTGATCTCCTTTGCTTTGTTGACAAAATCAGCAACAATCAGGAAGTATCCAGCAAAATTAATTTGCTTAATCACATCAAGTTCATATTCCAACCTTTGAAGGTATTCTTCCTCGGTTTTTGCTAGTTCTATCTGTTCCAACCTTTTTTTTAGACCTGCACGAGCTCTTTTGTTGAGTTCATTGTTTTCATTATCGCAAAATACAGGCAGCATCGGTTTGCTTGTTTGTGCATGAAAACTACATCGTCTGGCGATTTCCACTGTATTTTCAATGGCTTCAGGAAGGTCACCAAATAATTCTGCCATTTCTTCTTGTGATTTAAAATAGTGTTGGGGTGTCAGTAATCGTTTATTGTCATCATGCGTTTTATATCCGCCATTTTTGATGTAGTACAGCATATCTACTGCTTCATAGACATCCTTCGACATGAATTGGACATTGTTTGTTGCCACGAGGGGTACGCCAATTTCGTAAGCTATATCTATGATCCCTGCTTCTGTTGCATCTTGATTATTGGTGCACAATGACCCTTTAAAATAATGGCGTTGAATTTCCTGATAAATCCTGCCAGGAAATAATTCCTGCAATTTCTGGCAGAATGTAAGGGCATCATCATAACTTTGATTTATTAACATTGACCCAATGGGTCCTTCGCTTCCCCCTGTTAGGCAAATCAAACCATCGGTTAATCCTTGGAGTTTCTCAATCTCAAGCTGAGGAGTATTATGTTCTGTTTCCAAGTAAAGCAACGAATTCATACGCAATAGCTTCTTGTAACCATCCTCATTTTGGGCAAGAAGAACAATGGGAGCGGTTGTATTCGGGTCGTTGGGATTATAAGCATTTTCCTTAATTTTCAGCAAGACCTGTAGTCCTTGAATGGGTTGAACACCCTCTGCCACCATCGTTTGAGAGAACTCCAAAGCCCCAAATAAGTTGTTGGCATCTGCTAATGCCACAGCGGGCATAGAAAAATGCTTGCAAGCATCGGCAATTTTCTGGATGTCGATATTTGATTCTAAAATTGAATACTTACTTTGAACACGTAAGTGAACGAATTGTGGAGAAGATTTCATAGATAGCGTAAACTCTAAATTGACTGTTATTAATTGACAATAATCCTATGCAAAAAGCTGGCAACGGATCGATTCCCATGTTCATGATTAAAAATATTTTTATCCCCGTCAAAGGTGCTGGAAACTTTTCACCCTTAAGAATCCTTTAGTTGCAATTGAGCGAAGGTCGTTTCAAAGACAGCTAACGATTCAAGCACTCAATAAAACAACCTTAAGTTTGGAAGTACGTGATTTTGAATCAGATACTGTATGAGTAGGTTGAAACTTATCAAATATCTTTCAGAATGTGTTTTCACAATAATGTTGAAAAGTTTTTGGTGTAAAGATTTTTTTGGTGATTGGATTAAAGGGCTGGCCTATGTTCAAGAACCCATGCTTTAGGGAACAATGGCTTTTGACCTAACGATTCAGATAATCAAGGGGTTATTACCCCTTGATTGGTTTTAATAAATTACGAGACGCTTAGAAGGTCATTTTCAAACCAGTTTCTAGTTTGGTATTACCGGATGAAGTATAATTGTTATCCAAATACCTTGCTTTATCCTTTTTATGCCGGGAGAATAATGAATAGAGCTTTGCACCACCCCCAATATCACGCTCAATTTCAAATTCAATTTCACTTTCATTTTTGGCAATTTCAGTAAAATTTTGTTGTCCATCAAGCTTCCAAGTATTTTCATTTTTGTCGTTGAGTTTGGAATAGGACATTGAGATATTTGAGTCTTGACTAATTTTTCTGGATATCTTCAACCCCATTGCATTCCATTCATTGACAGAAATTTCGTGAGCAAAATGATTGACGCTTGTATAAGGTCTTCCATTCCTTTCAGTCGTCGTACGTTCTTCAACCACACCATAGAACTTTTCGCCGGATTGTTTGGCAATGGTTAGGCTGAATTGATTCCCTTCAAATGAGCCACCGGCATTTAAAGCGAGTACTTTATTGCTATCAAAGCCCAATGCAAATGAGAGTCCTTCTGAATTATATCCAGCTCCAATTGACCAGCCAGAATTTGACTCCACTGTATCTCCAATTTGGGTTTCACCGATTCCAGAAGTTATACGAAAATTTATGTCGTCTAATTTACCAGAAAAGGCAATATGTTCCCGATTGGTCGCTGGAGTATGTGTCCAAATTCCACCATCACGGTCATAGTTTCCTCGTACCGTAGATACTTCAGAGTGACGGATATTGCTATCGGGACTTCCAAGAACTCGGAGCGTCAAGGGTTCATCATTTTGCGGAAGTGTCGAATCTTGAAGTAAGTTCTGCACTCCATTGACCCCATAGGATCTATAAATCAGAACATTGCCATCACCGTCATTATCCCTTGGGTCAACTCCAAACGCCTTACCAGTAACAGGTGTAACTTCAAAGGATCGAGCCGAAATTTCATCAGCATCAGCAAGACCAATTGGAGGGACCATTTCAATACCCGGATCATTGTCGCCAAACTGTAATTTCCACGACCCGTTATCTGAGCCTATAAAAACATGGGCTTCTGTGATTGAGTTCTTGTCACAGGTGTCTGTCACTAGATTCATTTCACAGGTATCATTTCCTTTTATGGTTAATCCGGCTCCGAAAACTAGACCACCATCAGAAATGCCTGTTGAAGTTAAGGCAACTTCATATTCAGCTACTGTTGAGAAATCTTGTGTTGTTGTATCGTCGTCATCTTCATTCTTGATACCCATTTTGGCAGTACCAACCATGACAACGGAAGAAGCACTGGCTTCAGCCCCTTTCTCAATTTGGGGAGTTACTCCACTATTTTGACCAGAATTTGTCCCGTCCATTGAGATATTGTTTGCTTCTTCTTGTGCGATTGCAAAATTACAAACAAACACGATAAAAAGCGCAGAAATAATAAAATTTTTCATTTTATTCCTTACAATTAAAATTTAATTCACAGCCCCATGCCATGAAGAAAACAGCCATATCTTTTTCTGCACCAACTTCCAAAGGACTCGGCTAAATCCGAGCACACTTTTGATGGCTTTAATCAATTGGGATTGTGGGAGGGAAGGATGACGGTTACAAAAACCAAATCCACATCTATGTCAATTTTGTATAATGCCTGCTACATTTAGATTTTACCAGGAATCTAAACCACTTTTCATCGCAAAAAATTTCGGCTTGAAATGTCTAGTTTTGCTAAAAATATTTATTTTCAGGGACTCAAAAAAGACTCTTAAAAGTGTTGATAACTTTTGATTCTTGGCCTTGGAATTGAGTTTTTTTTATCAAAAATTATGATGAAAAAAACTGAATTTGAGGAAATCTTATAGAAACAAACAAGTTTTTGTTGTTAATTTAATTGTATTATCGTTGGAACTATTTCAATTTCAGCGATAGCAATTCAGATTATTATTTGGGATATTCAAAAGGCAATCACTCAGTTTCAGATTGCTCTGCCATTAGTTGAATATTAACTGATGCTTTAATTTACTTGAAATTTCCACTTGGACTAGTTCTGTCTCGTTTGGAAGCTAAATGCAGACAAAGGCAAAAAAGGGGTGAATTATCAGGGCTATCGCATTTGAAATTTTTCAATGGTTTTGCTAGCTGACGAACTCTATATTGTCAACATTTTTAGCCAGTAAAGGAAAGAAAAATCCTTTAATCTCCTTCTGGAAAGAATCGGCGAGGGTCAAATACGTGAAATGTGATTGAATGGTATTTCAAATGCGATAGCCTTGCATTGTGCTGCCTCGACAATTGTATTTTTTTGATCGAATAGGAGAAAATGCAGGTGGAAACAACTGAAAAATTTTAAATGCGATAGCCCTAGGTGAATTATTCATTATTTCCATAAGTACTCATTCATACTTGCAAATTATATTGCACAGATTTCAATCGTTTAAGTTTGCCGTGCTGCCTAATGTTATGGAGAACCAAAGTTGCAGGTTTGACGACAAAAAAATCCAATCCAACAACAACTACTTTCAATACTTGAAAATAAATCCTAGCGGCTTTGAGTAAGTAGAAACGAGTTCAATTCAGGGCGAGCACAACGATACTAAAATAGACCAAGAAATTTCGATTATCCTGCATTAGACATATTGGAGAATTACGAGTCAAGTGATTCTTTGTTCTTGTCATGAATTGCAAGCAAACGGTCCCTCAGTACTACTCCGAGAACTTCTTTTATTCCTTCTAGTTTTACGCCTTCTTGAAATGCCGTGTTTTGTATTTTTTTTAGAATTTGGCCAGTAGGTTGATAATTTTTGGCCATTTTAAACGATTCTTCTTGGATTTCAAACGAATTCATGTCCTTCGTTTTGTCAATCAAATCCTTTGCAGTCTCCTTTGCCCAAACCTCGGCATCAATATTATTTGATATTCGATCCCCAAGCTCTGTAAGTCGGATTGGACTTAAGCTGGTCGTAAGTAAAGGTGGAAGTCGTCCAAAAATTTCTTTTATGTCTTTACGAGTTTCTTTTATGTCTTTACGAGTTTCTTTTATGTCTTTACGAGTTTCTTTTTTGTCTTTACGAATTTCTTTAATAAATTCTTTAATGGTATTGCGGTCGGTATTGACTTCTCCTTGCCATTTACCATACTTGTAGGTAAAATTAATCGCTGTTATGACTAAGGTCACCAAAACGCTTATAATTATACCAAATATCCAGTAATCCAAGCTCATATCAATCACCCCATCAATCAAACAATTAATCCATCTAATATAGAAATTCTGGATCAATTGATAATGATTATATGACATTTAGTCCTTTAATTTCAATGACCAATTGTTCTACCTGTTCTGCGACCCACATCAAAAAATTAATTTTTCTGTTCTGGCAATAATATATTTTTGATGCTTTAGAGGATTGAACAAACAATTTCATAACCTTCTTAAGGCAGTATTGTTCCAGCCTTTTCCCCCTTCCATTGTCTACAATCAAATATCACATCAATATCAATCATTGGATGCGTGAAACCCGAGCCGCAATCTGATGGTGGATTATCACCGTGGTGCAAACTGATTCGAGGTCGGAGCGAAATACAGGCCTGACCCTTGACCCGTGCTTATCCCGCGGATTCATTATGATAACAGACCAGTCACTCATGAACCGAACGTGGGGAGGAAAACGTGCGGCAGAGACCACGTCGAAAACTGCCTGTGAGGTTGGACTGTTCTAACCAAAGAGCTAGAGTTCAAGTGCGCAAATCACATCATCCAACACCTTGTCATCCACTAATTGATCAATGTCCGAGATCCAATCTCAACCAAAAATGTTCAACAGTGTTAGTCCTAACTTAATCTGACCATCAAGCCACCATTGGATACGGGTTCATTCACTCGGAATTAGGGAAAATATTTTCCTGTCATAGAAATCGTTAAAGAAGAAAGAATGCCACCTCTGGGTGGGATATCTTGTCTTGAAAAAATTTTACCTTGAAGAGAACGGGCTTTTTGTTAACCATACTGTTTGAGATTCAAATAAGTACTCAATAGTTTGAAAGTTCACCATAGTAAAAACCCAACTACTTTGGCATTTTCATAATCTATGTTATTTGATAGTTACCTCCCGAGCTTTACTAATGACATACAGCGAAATACTCACTGCTAAAAATCTTTATGACTAGAACTTAAGTATCTCCCTAAAATGGCTACTATTATGAGAATTGTAAATGCAAAATTATATTATTCCAAGTCCTCCTGTCGTTTGTATTCCAACAATTGACGACCGGCATTTTCCAGTTCGCAGGGTTTACTGTATTGGACGAAACTACCCAGCCCATGCCTCTGAAATGGGTCATGACCCAAACAGGGAAGAGCCATTCTTTTTTCAAAAAAATCCTGATAATCTCTCACCAGATGGGTTATTCCCCTATCCTGCCCATTCAAAGGAAGTTCATCATGAAGTTGAGCTACTCGTTGCTTTGCAAAAAGGCGGAAGTAACATTGCACCAGAAGATGCCATGGATTGTGTTTGGGGCTACGCTGTCTGTTTAGACATGACGCTACGCGACCTCCAATCACAATTGAAACATTCGTCAAGGCCTTGGGAGGTCAGCAAAGCCTTCGAAAAATCTGCTCCCGTCGGTCTGCTTGTAAACCGACGAGAAGTCGGGGATTGTCATGAAGGAGATATCAAGTTGGAAGTTAATGGTACAGTACGTCAAAGCGGAAACTTAAGCCAAATGATTTGGAAAATCCCAGAAATAATTTCTCACCTATCGAGATTTTATGATATTATCGGGGGCGATGTTATCCTGACTGGCACTCCATCTGGAGTTGATTCTGTATCTGTAGGTGACTCTATCAGAGGCTCTATTACGGGATTGTCTGATCTAAAAGTTAAGATCGTCTAATATATTATGTTGTAGGCTGTTAGGGTGATAAAATTCTAAGCTAAATGATGCAGTGAGGTAATCATTGCTCAAGCAATCAACGGTTAATTTTATGGAAACGGTTAACTTTACACTGAATGGGAAATCTATCAATTATCGATGTGATCCCACCACAACTCTTTTGGAGTGGCTGCGGGAGGAAGTCGGTTTAACGGGGACAAAAGAGGGTTGTAATGAAGGAGACTGTGGAGCTTGCACAGTCTTGACTTGTTCCCAATCCCAAGGTCAAGTTCACCTCAACGCTATCAATGCTTGTATACAATTTCTTCCTCAAATTAACAACAAATCAATCATAACTGTTGAGGGCGTTGCTAGTCCAGCCGGTAAATTACACCCTGTTCAAGAAGCCATGATCAAATTCAATGGAAACCAGTGCGGATTTTGTACACCTGGATTCATAATGTCAATGGTCGCAGCCCACGCTAATCACCAGCATGACCTTGATATCACTCTTGCTGGCAATCTTTGTCGATGTACTGGCTATGATTCAATTTATCAAGCTGGAAGGGAAGCCTTTGACCACCCCATTCCTCCATGGTTTGATATACGACCAAACGATAAAGAGTGTGATCCTCAGGTCAACACACCTACGATCCAAAGCAACTTGGATGCCTTTGCTTTGTGGTATTTTAATCATCCAGATGCAACACTTGTTGCCGGAGCAACTGATGTTGCTCTATGGGTTAACAAACAACTTAAAACCCTCAATCGCCCCTGTTTCATTGGAGAGATACAAGAGCTTAAAACAATATCAAAGTTCGAAAATTCTTTAGCGATTGGGTCAGCAGTTAATCTCAATGATTTTGAACAAACTATCAAAGAAATTTATCCCTCATTAAGTGCTTTAATTTTACGCTTTGGATCTGTCCAAGTTCGTAATTCAGCCACCATCGGTGGTAACATTGCTAATGGGTCACCAATTGGTGATCTTCCCCCGGCACTCATTGCTTTGGGATCAACCCTAATTCTGAGGCAAAATGATACACGACGGGAAATCCCCATTGCCGATTATTTTATTGACTATGGAATACAAGACCGAAAACCTGGCGAATTCATTGAGAAGATAATTGTTCCAATGAATATGCCTAACTTACGTTGTTACAAAATCTCAAAGCGTTATGATCAGGATATTTCTGCCTTGTGCGGATGCTTTTCCATCATAGTCAAGGATCACTTCATCATCCAGGCTAGAGTTGCTTTTGGAGGGCTTGCGGCTATACCTAAACGAGCCACAACGGTTGAACAATTCCTTTCAGGAAAGGAGTTCAATAGCCACACTTTCAATGAAGCGAGCCAACTCTTCAATGAAGATTATAAGCCTATAAGTGATATGCGCGCCTCAAGCCAGTATAGGCTTAAAGTAGCTCAAAACCTTCTATTGCGTTATTATTTCGATTTAACTGAATCCCCGTCCAAACATGACCTGAAACTAGCAATAGATTATTCATGACTACCCCCTATACATCCCAATCTGTTCCGCATGATTCAGCCCATCTTCACGTTACAGGCAAGGCACAATATGTTGATGATATACCCACTCACAGGGACACCTTACACCTCGCATTTGGGCTTTCTAAAATTGCCAAAGGGAAATTACAATCCATTGATCTCGTTGATGTAAAAAATGCTCAAGGGGTAGTTAAGGTTATTACCGCGTCGGATATTCCAGGGAAGAATGATGTTTCTCCGGCTCACTCTAACGAACCATTGCTTGCTCAAGATCAAGTTGAGTACATCGGACAGCCTATTTTTCTAGTTGTCGCTGATACTTACACTAACGCCCGAAAGGCTGCTCGATTAGCCAAAATCGTCTATGAACGAGAACTTCCCGTCATCACTATCGATCAAGCCCTAAAAGCGGAAAGTTTTTTTGAAAAACCCTTAGTTTATGAAGTCGGGGAACCCGACTTGGTGATCAGCAAAGCACCTCATAATGTTGAAGGACAAATCGAACTTGGAGGGCAAGAACAATTTTATCTTGAGGGTCAAATTGCCATGGCTATACCTCAGGAACAAGATGGTATGATGATTTACGCATCGTCTCAACACCCTTCCGAGGTTCAACATAAGGCAGCGGATTGTCTTAATACTCCGATAAACAATATACGCGTTGAAGTGCGGCGAATGGGAGGGGCTTTCGGAGGTAAAGAAAGCCAAGCAACTCCGATTGCATGTGCCGCGGCTATTGCGGCGAAGTTAACTGGCAAACCATGTAAACTCAAATTTGACCGCGATGATGATTTCATGATTACTGGCAAGCGTCATGACTTTTGGATCAAGTATCGTGTTGGCTTTGACCAAAGTGGGAAAATCCAAGGAATTGTATTTCAGCATTACATTCGTTGTGGCTGGTCTCTAGATTTATCACTTGCCGTCTGTGACCGAGCTATGCTTCACATTGATAATGCTTATCATTTACCGCATGCACGGGTCGAATCTTATAGATTAAAAACTAACACCCAATCTGCAACTGCCTTCAGAGGGTTCGGCGGCCCCCAAGCGATTGCTGGAATTGAACGAGTGATCGATCACATAGCACATCACTTGCGGGTAGATCCTTGTGAGATTAGGCAAACAAATTTTTATCCATCACCGCGTTCTAGAAAGTTAAAGAAAACCCACTACGGGATGATTGTCAAAGATTGTCAACTCAGCGAAATCTTTTCGGAATTGCTCAGTACATCAAATTACTATGAGCGCCGGAAAGCAATTAGAGAATGGAATCAATCAAGCCCTATCCTCAAAAAGGGTATCGCGATCTCGCCAGTAAAATACGGCATCTCTTTTACCCTAAGCCACCTCAATCAAGCAGGCTCGCTAGTCCATGTTTATCAAGATGGTTCCATTCATCTTAATCACGGTGGTACCGAAATGGGTCAAGGGTTAATGGTTAAAATTGCTCAGGTAGCTGCTCATGAATTTGGTCAGCCATTGCATTCTGTTCGTATTTCTCCAGCTGACACCGATAAAATCCCCAATACTTCGGCAACTGCCGCTTCTTCAGGTGCTGATATTAACGGTATGGCAACTAAGATTGCGTGTAATAAAATCGTTGATAGACTTAAAGACTTCTTGGCCCTTGAACATCAGATACCAACTGAACAGGTCACATTTATTGCAGGTGAGTTTCAGGTCCGTAATGAAACCTATACATTTAAGGAAGTTATCGCCAAAGCATATACAAATCGCATATCGCTATCGGCAACTGGATTTTATGCCACTCCAAAACTCCATTGGAATCGGTTTAAAGGTCAAGGCCGACCCTTTTTCTATTTTGCTTATGGTGCCGCAGTTTCTGAGGTGATTATTGATACTCTCACAGGCGAAAACAAAATAATCCGAACGGATATCCTCCATGATGTCGGCCGTTCAATTAATCCAGCTATTGACTTTGGTCAAATTGAGGGTGGCTTTGTACAGGGTTATGGATGGCTTACCACTGAAGAATTATTCTGGGATAACAAGGGAGAGCTCAAAACCCACGCTCCTTCTACCTATAAAATACCTACCTGTAGTGATCGTCCCCTTGATTTACGGGTTAAACTTTGGGAGAATGGATGGAACAAAGAGCAAACAATTTATAACTCCAAAGCAGTTGGGGAACCACCTCTCATTCTCGGAATTTCAGTCTTATTAGCAATCTCTGATGCGATTGCTGCTACAAAATCCTCCTATCCATCTCTTAATGCTCCAGCAACTCCTGAAAGAATTTTGACAACCCTACTTCAATCCTAAAGATAGCGGTATGTCTTTTGATTTGAAAACACTTACCAATCTTGTTTCCAAGCATGGTAAAGTGGGACGTGTCAGCATTATTGAGACCAAAGGCTCAACCCCGCGTGAAGTAGGTACCGAAATGTTCATTTGGAACAACGGTCAAGAAGGAACAATTGGTGGTGGTGCACTAGAATATTCTATCTCTGCATTGTGTCGTAAACGCCTTTTGAATACAGAATGTTACCCCACCCTCCTTAAACAGCCCCTTGGTCCAGGACTTGGTCAATGCTGCGGAGGGTCATTAAAACTTCTGATTGAAGTGTTTAATCAAGAGAATCTTACTAAGGTCAGCGAAATAATTAATGAACACGGAGTTTATTTCAGAAAGGTTGGAAGTTCTAAAACCGTCTCCTTTGCTGACTTACCAGTGAGTACAAATAAACTCGCCAAGTTCAACAATTCTAGTGATTCAAATTTACTTATCACCGGTGACTGGATTATTGAAAAGTACCAATCTACAATAATGCCCCTGTGGGTATTTGGTGCCGGTCATGTTGGTCAGGCACTTGTTGAATTAGCATTAAAACTACCCCTATTTGAACTGAACTGGGTTGATTTTGCTGATGATCGCTTCCCTGGACACATTTCGTCAAAGATCAATAAAATCGTGGTTCCAAATCCCGAAACGATCGTACCCTATTGTCCAAAAAATGGTCAATATATCATTCTTACTCACTCGCATGACCTTGATCTGAAAATTCTTGACAGATTACTCAAGATCAACCCGTTGACAATTGGACTCATTGGCTCACAAACCAAATGGAAACGATTTAGCAAAAGATTATCCGAAATGGGACACTCTCAAATGAGCCTTGCCAAGGTTACGTGCCCCATTGGCAATCCAGCTCTAGGTAAACACCCTTGGCAGATTGCTGTGGGTGTAGTTGCTGAACTAACTCTTATAGCCCAAGCTAATCATAACGGGTGACATATCTAGAATTTTTAATCGTGACAAGTAACAAGAATTGCGCAGTTTTTAATTCCCCTTACTCACTTCCATTACCTCTTCATATGTCTTAAGACCTGGTTTGGGAGAACTGACCATGACGGCCATATTGCCAGGTTTATGTTCATTATTGTACATTTTCATATGTGCGTGAGGAATTTGATTCCATGAGAATACTTCGGAAATACACGGATCTATTCTTTTCTCTAAAACAAGTTGGTTTGCCTGACTCGCCTGTTTAAGATTCGCAAAATGAGAACCTTGAATTCGTTTTTGGTGCATCCACACATAGCGTGCGTCCATTGTGAGATTGTATCCCGTTGTGCCCGCACAGATGACTACCATACCGCCGCGCTTGACCACAAATGTGGAAATCGCAAATGTTGCCTGACCAGGATGTTCAAAAACGATATCAACATTTTTTCCTTTCCCGGTAATATCCCAAATGGCCTTACCAAATTTTCTGGCTTCGGTGAACCACGCTTTGTATTCTTCAGAATTCACTAATGGTAATTGTCCCCAGCAGTTGAACTCCTTTCTATTGATCACCCCTTTCGCCCCCAAATCAAGAACAAATTGCCTTTTACTGTCATCAGAAATTACACCGATGGCATTGGCCCCTGCTGTATTGATGAGTTGGATGGCAAATGACCCGAGACCTCCTGAAGCCCCCCAAACCAAAACATTTTGCCCGGGTCGCATAATATGGGGTCGGTGACCGAAAAGCATGCGATACGCTGTTGCAAGAGTTAAGGTGTAACAGGCGCTCTCTTCCCAAGTCAAATGTTGCGGTCGGCGCATTAGTTGTTGCGATTGCACGCAAGTAAATTGTGCGAATGAACCATCAGGAGTTTCATATCCCCAGATTCGCTGTGAAGGTGAAAACATGGGATCGCCACCGTTGCACTCTTCATCATCGCCATCATCCTGATTACAATGGATAACGACCTCGTCACCCACTTTCCAACGTTTGACTTTATCGCCAACAGCCCAAACAATTCCCGAAGCATCTGAACCCGCAATGTGATAATTTGACTTATGCACATCAAACATTGATATTGGGGTTCCCAAGCCGGCCCAAACACCGTTATAGTTCACCCCTGCTGCCATGACCAATACAAGAACCTCATGGCTATCAATTGCAGGGACCTCAACAACCTCAATCTGCATTGCTTTGGTTGGTATCCCTTGCCTTTCGCGGCGAATAACCCAAGCGTACATTTGCTTTGGGACGTGCCCTAACGGGGGAATTTTGCCAACTGGATAGAGGTCATTGTAAACGTCGCTTTGATTGGTTTTTGGATCTGCAGTAAGTGTCATCTTTATTTCAAAATTAATAAGTAAATTGGATGAAATAATATTAGTTAGTTTATGCTGCAGTGCAATAAATGGTGAAAAAAACCTGCAATAAAATACTACACTTCAACTTAATATGCATAATCAATAAAAAAATTTCATTTGAATAATGACGATTGCCAAATGGACAGAATTATTTTTTGAAAAAGCAATTGCCAAGCGGGAATGATTGTAATAAGTTTGAAAAGTACATGGAAATATACTCATTCAAACTATCCACCTTCCAGCAATAATAAAGAATGGAAGGGTAATTGGAACCAATTACATCTATCCTGATTGAACTGGTTCTGTTTTTAAAATAGTTAAATTGAATGAACCTCCCAATAAACTAACCTTTTTGAATTTTTGATACGGTATGGATCTCAAACATTTAAAATTAATTGAGTCACAACTTCTTTGGACCGCATGCTGGATGATTCATAATGCGAATCATTTGCGACCTAAAGAAGACAATGAAGTCAAAGTGGGAGGGCATCAGGCATCGTCCTCCTCAATTGTTTCAATTATGACAGCTCTATACTTTCATGCCCTCAAGCCTGAAGATAGAATCGCTGTAAAACCGCATGCTTCACCAGTTTTTCATGCCATTCAATATTTGATGGGCAATCAAACCCGCAGCAAACTGGAAAACTTTCGTGCTTTTGGTGGGGCTCAAAGCTATCCCTCTCGAACCAAAGATATCGATGATGTTGATTTCTCTACTGGTTCCGTAGGGCTGGGTGCCGCAGTTACAATTTTCGCTTCCACGATTCAGGACTATCTCATTGAGCGAAACCTAGGTCTCACGAAACCCGGACGAATGGTTGCCCTTGTTGGCGATGCCGAACTTGATGAGGGGAATGTATATGAGGCTCTCTTAGAAGGTTGGAAACTGGATGTTCGTAATGTCTGGTGGGTTATTGATTACAATCGCCAATCATTAGACAGCGTTGTACATGAAGGACTTTGGGAACGAATTGAAGAAATTTTCCGAGCCTTTGGTTGGCAAGTCATTCGCTTAAAGTATGGTCATAGTCAGCAACAGGCGTTTAAAGAGCCGGGTGGCGAACATCTCAAAAATTGGATTGATAACTGCCCGAATTCACTTTATTCGGCATTGACTTTTCAGGGTGGCATGGCGTGGCGCAAACGTCTGATGGATGAAATTGGCGACCAGGGATCGGTATCGGCACTTCTTGAGCGTCGGTCTGATTCTGAGCTTGCTCAATTGATGGAAAACCTAGGTGGGCACTGTCTTAAGAGTTTATGCGAAAGTTTTGATAATGTTACCGATGATAATCCGACAGTATTTTTAGCCTATACCATTAAAGGTTGGGGCACTCCCTTAGCTGGGCATAAAGATAACCATGCCGGGTTGATGACGCAAAAACAAATGGCCGGATTTCAAGTTTCAATGGGGGTTTCAGAAGGTCATGAATGGCATCGTTTTGCAACTGTATTGACACAGTATCATGAGCAATTGCAAACAGAATTGTCTTCTGTACCCTTCTTTGCCAGAGGGACACGGGTCTTTAAAGCAAGCTTGGTCAAATCTAGCAAGCCGATTTTTGTAAATGATTCCGATATCTCTACACAAACTGCTTTCGGCAAAATACTGGATTCACTTGCCAAGGAAAACTCAGCAATTGCTCAAAGAGTTATAACTGCATCACCCGATGTCACGGTTTCAACCAACTTGGGTCCTTGGGTTAATCGCCGTGGTTTATTCGCTCGAAAAACGGTTGAAGATACTTTTCGTGAAGAGCGTATTCCTAGCTTGCAAAAATGGAAGTATTCACCCCAAGGTCAGCATATAGAGTTGGGGATATCGGAAATGAACTTAGCTCTCTTTTTAGGTGCAGCAGGTTTATCACATAGTCTTTTTGGGGAAAGATTAATACCTATTGGGACATTGTATGACCCTTTTATAATGCGAAACTTAGATGCTCTCAATTACGCATGTTATATGGATGCCAGATTTATTATGGTTGGGACTCCATCGGGCATCACCTTGGCCCCCGAGGGCGGAGCTCATCAGTCGATTTGCACTCCACTTATTGGTATTAGTCAAGATGGTCTTGCCTCTTTTGAGCCAGCTTTTGCTGATGAACTATCAGTTATTTTGGACTGGTCATTTGACTATCTTCAACGCGAGGAAAAAGACTCTCAGGCAAAGACACATAACTGGTCAAGGGATGAAGGTGGGGGTTCAGTTTATCTCAGACTATCAACGCGTAGTCTTGAACAGCCACGATTAAAACAAAATGATCAATTCTATCAAGGGGTTATCAATGGTGCTTATTGGATGCGAAAACCAGGACCAAATGCGGAGATTGTCCTCGCTTATCAAGGTGCAGTTGCCCCCGAGGTCATTGCTGCGGCAGGAAGAATCGGACATCGCATTAGAGATATTGGCGTCCTTGCAGTGACTTCTTCAGACCGACTGAATGCCGGATGGACTTCGGCGAAGATAGGACGACGAGAAGGGCGTCCTGTCGTGAGCCACATTGAGGAACTTTTAGCGGACATCCCATCATACTGTCAATTGATTACTGTTTCGGACGGTCACCCTTTAGCACTTGCATGGCTTGGTTCAGTTCACGGTCATGAAGTGCATCCTTTAGGGGTTGAACACTTTGGTCAATCAGGAACGATTAACGCACTGTATCGTCACTTCGGAATTGACACAGATACGATTGTAAGAACGGCAAATCGCGTACATTTATAAGCCATAAATATGTTGAATAATCAGCCCCTGATTGTAGCGGTCAATCCTATAATGATGCAAATGAAGACATGAATTTGTGCAAGTTCTAAGATACTTACTGAGCGACTTTTGTAATCTGGGCGATTCCAGGAACCCTAGCGGTTGATAGTACTCGTAGAATTGATTATCCGACAAAAGCCCTTTCAATGACAAATTCTCCCGGCGAACTATTTGAACCCTCTGCAAAACCTTTCTCAATAAGCATTGCTTTAAGATCCTGCAAAAAACCCATCGAACCACATATCATTACCCGGTCTTCAGCTGGATTTAATTTGGGTAATGAGAGATCTTCATCCAGCTTGCCTGAATCAATTAAATGCGTAACTCGACCAGTCCGTTTGAATTCATCCTGTGTAACGGTGGGATAATATATCAATTGATTTTGAGCTTCCTCGCTGACCAATGGATCACTCAAAGTTAGCTCAACTAAGTTCTGGCCGTAGGCAAGTTCTGGAACCTTTCGGCATGTGTGGGTAAGAATTATTTTTTCAAATTTTTCGTAAGTTTCTGGATCTCTAATAATGGAAGCAAACGGTGCAATGCCTGTTCCCGTAGACAATAAATACAATCGCTTGCCATCAAGTAATGCGTCATTTACGAGTGTTCCCGTGGGCTTGGGGCGCATTAGTATTTTATCACCTAGTTTTATATTCTGTAGGTGCTGGGTTAAAGGTCCATCGGGAACTTTAATTGAATAAAACTCCAACTCATCATCCCAACTTGGACACGCAATTGAATACGCCCTGTATATTGGCTTTGTTAACCCAGGTAACCCAATCATGACAAATTCGCCCGATCGAAAACGAAATGATTGTGGTCGGGTGATTCGAAACATAAACAAACGATCTGTGAAGTGATTTACTTGGACGACATCCTCACAAAAAACACCTTTAGGAATCTTTAGATCCTCTCGCGGTTCAGCAACTTCTGTATGCATAACAATTATCTATTGAACTCAATTAAAATTGGAGTGGTTTCAAATTCGATACTCAAGAGATGGTTCGGAAAAGAATCAACTCTTTAAAATATCTAGGATAAAATTCTCCTAAGAACAATGTAGTAAGTGATTTATAAAATTTTATTCTAAATCATTATTTTTCAGGTATTCATTCACTCTTTGTCTGCTTTCAGTGCACTTTTTCTTTACCTGTAAGCTCTATCCATATTGACAATACAATTGTGCATGTAAAAATATTTTGAATTCTTTAGTACACATTATAATTTCTGCATTGCAGAAACCTTAAGATATATTGGGAAATCTCATGGAAGCAATAGACCGCCCTTGGATAATCCGGACCTACTCGGGTCACTCCTCAGCAAAAGATTCAAACTCACTATACAAAACCAACCTATCTAAAGGTCAAACAGGTTTATCAATTGCTTTTGACCTCCCGACTCAAACTGGATATGACAGCGACCATCCACTTGCGAAGGGTGAAGTCGGCAAGGTTGGAGTACCAATTTGTCACCTCGGAAATATTCGAACCTTATTTGAAGGACTTCCCCTAGACAAAATGAACACCTCAATGACTATCAACGCCACTGCTCCATGGCTATTAGCTCTTTATGTCGCTCTCGCCGAGGAACAAAATGTGGATCCAAGCAAGCTTCGAGGAACAGTTCAAAACGATTTAATTAAAGAATACCTCAGCCGCGGCACATATATATTTCCGCCTGAAGCTTCTTTGCGATTAATGGGCGATGTGGTCACATATTGTGCCGACCATATACCCAAATGGAATCCCATGAATGTGTGCTCATATCATCTTCAGGAAGCTGGTGCAACACCTGTTCAAGAACTTTCATTCGCTTTGGCAACCGCCATTGCGATTATTGATGAAATCAAACCCAGAGTTACTAGCAAGCAGTTTCCAATCATCGTTGGCCGGATTTCATTCTTTTTGAATGCTGGAATTAGATTCATTACCGAGATGTGCAAAATTCGAGCATTTGTCGATTTGTGGGATGACATCTTACTTAACCGTTATGGAATCAAAGACGAAAAATACCGTCGCTTCCGCTACGGGGTACAAGTCAACAGTCTTGGATTGACCGAGCAACAACCAGAAAATAATGTTTACCGTATTCTGATTGAACTTCTGGCTGTAACTATTTCCAAAAGAGCGCGCGCGCGTGCTGTTCAACTTCCAGCTTGGAATGAAGCTTTGGGGTTGCCCCGTCCTTGGGACCAGCAATGGTCACTCAGGATGCAACAAATCCTCGCCTTTGAAACTGACCTGCTTGAATATGAGGATTTGTTTGATGGCAGTGCAGTCGTTGATGAAAAGGTCAGGTCAATCAAAGAAGAGGCTATGATTGAGTTAAATCAAATTTTAGCTAATGGTGGGGCGGTCAAGTCGATTGAGTTCATGAAAACTCGGCTTGTTGAAAGTAACGCTGAACGTGTAAGACAGATAGAATCTGGTGAAATTAAGCGCATAGGTGTGAATTTATACCAAGAGACTTACCCCTCCCCTTTTGTAAATTCGGAAACCTCTGTATTGACAACCAAGATTAATGAGCATGATCAAATTAAGGATTTATGGCACTGGAGAGAAAACCGCAATGAAGATCAAGCTCAAACCGCCTTGGCTAAGTTAGCAAAAACAGCAAAGCTGGGACAAAATATCCTTCCGCCTTCTATTATCGCAGCTAAATCTGGGGTTACAACAGGCGAGTGGGCCTCTGTTTTAAGGCAAATCCATGGCGAATTTAGAACACCTATTGGTATTTCCACCTCTCCTTCCAATAATGTTCAGGGTCTTGATGATTTGCGAGCATCGGTTGATGCAATTTCAAGTAAGCTTGGCAGACGATTAAAAATATTGATTGGCAAACCTGGACTTGATGGACACTCAAACGGGGCCGAACAGATCGCATATCGTGCACGGGATATAGGTATGCAGATTGTATATCATGGTATTCGGTTTACCGTTGATGAGCTTATTGCTAGGGCTGTTGATGAGGATGTTCATATTATAGGATTATCCATACTTTCAGGCTCACATGTCGAACTCGTCAGTGAATTAATGGCCAAACTACCCGATTATGGTATTGAAAAAACACCCATAGTTGTTGGGGGTATTATTCCGGATAGTGATCAAGAAGATCTCTTGGAGTTAGGCGTTTCGGCAGTGTTTACGCCCAAAGATTATCACCTAAATGAGGTATTTCAGGATATAATCGCGATCGTGGAAGCACAATTATCCAAAGCGAATGCCTAGAGCTTGGCAATTCTTTCGAGACTCTTGGGATAAAAATTCATCAGTTTTTCTTGGCAAGGAGCCATAGAAAAAAACTTCCGCCAACCAAACCAGTTATCACACCCACGGGGATAACTTGAGGGGCAAGAAGCGTTCGAGCCAGTAAATCGCTACCAAGTAAAAACAAAGCTCCTATAGCTAATGAAACTGGCATAAGTAAGGAATTGTTACCCCCTACAAAAAATCTTGCAATATGTGGGACCATGAGTCCAACAAAGCCAATAATCCCTGAATAGGAAACTAAAACTCCTGTTAATAAAGCCCCTACTCCAAAAGCAACCAACCTAAAATGAGGGACCACTATCCCTAACGTTGATGCAGTTTCATCGCCCAATGAAAGTGCATTAAATTGCGGCCCGTTGATCCAAAAATGGGCAAATGCAACACACAATACCAAAAAACAAATTGGCAAAATGCTCCAATTTGCTGTTCCTAATCCACCTAACATCCAATACACCACCAAGTGTGTTGCTTTAGGATTACCAAGAATGATTAAAAAATTTGTTGCTGCCATAATTACAAAAGAGAATGCCACGCCAGTCAGAACAAGTTTGGAAGAGGAATGCGATTGGGTCAAACTTGAAAAGCCAAGCACAAATCCTGTGACAATAAGCGAACCCATAAAGGCAAAGATAGGCAAAGTAAACTGCCCAAAAATCATCCCAACATGCATAATTGCCAATACAGCGCCAAAGGCACTGCCTGAGGAAATCCCCAATAAGTGAGGGTCGGCTAAATGATTGCGCGTGAGAGCTTGAAGCGAAACACCAACAATTGATAGTCCTGCGCCAACCATCATTGCTAACAAACTTCGTGGTAACCTTATCTCCCATATTATGGCTTGATGCCCGGCCGATATAGTTGAGCTCGTTTCATCAAAAAGAAGCTGGCTCCATACAATTTGCCACACTTCTTCAAAAGGTATTTTGACTCCACCAAAGGCAAGCGATGCGATAAACGTACACCCCAATAGACCTAATAGAAAGAGGCAGTATAGGAGAGTGGTGATTTGTATCTTGGTATCCACTAGAACAAATGCCTATTGAAACTCTTAATTGTTCCAAAGAGCTTGACCAATCTTCTTAATGGCTTCTATGTTCCTAGGTCCTGGAGTCACTTCAGAGTAGTCAAGAATAAGAAAATTTTCATCTTTAATCGCTTGGATATTTTGAAAAGCCGGATGGTTGATTAAGAAATTGCGTTTTTGTACCGCTGTTACTTCTCCATAATCAACAATAATTATTAATTCGGGATTACCCGAGATGATTTCCTCAATGCTCACAGTCGTCCAGCTGCGATTAACTTTGTTCATAATATTGCGTCCTCCTGCAGCATTGACCAAAGCATTGGGCATCGCATAACGCCCAGCCGTAAATGGGTCACTTTCGCCGCTATCATATACAAAGACCCTTGGGGGGATTTCACCGATATTTAACTCGGCTTGAAATGACTGTAATTCTTCTTCGTATTGAGCAATTAATGCTTTGGCCTTCTCTTCAACGCCAAATATAACTCCCAAGTTGATTAAGTCGTTATATAAGGATTGAAGTGTAATTTCAGGCTGATTAATAATATGAATGCATGATTCCGTTAATTCGTACACCTGAATCCCAAACTGTTTCAGGCTGTCTGGTGTGACTTCTCCATTGATCTTGAGGCCATAATTCCAACCAGCAAAATAAAAATCTGCTTCCGCACCAAGTAGATCCTCTTTTGTGGAATAGTCGGGAGAAATTTCTTCAAGGTCAGCGAGTTTGTCTCTGAATTCAGGGGAGATTTTGTTCTTATTTCTGATGCCACTGTACCCAACCATATTATCTTCTAGCTCTAGAACCAGCATTATCTCGGTCAAATTAATATCATTAGACACAACTCGTTGAGGTGGGGATTCAAAAGTGACATTCCGATTACAGCTTGGAACAGATACTGGATAAGCTTGGGCTTGAATTGCCATGACAATAAGCATTAACAAGTAAAAATTTGATTTGATTAATTGCATAATTAAAGTCGAAATGAGTAATGAAGTGACCGGTCTGGGTCAAGAAAATTTTTATAGGATTTCACCGCGTAAGTATTGTTAAACACTGTGGGAGTCAGAGTTTCCTCATAGCTTCCGAATCCGATTTTTTTGCCTTGGTCAAGAATGAGAATCTTATCAACAAGGTTGGCCGCTGAATTCAGGTCATGTAACGTGCATATTGTTGTAATACCCAAACCCTGAATTAAAGAAAGGATTTCCAGCTTATGGCGGATATCAAGGTGATTCGTGGGTTCATCAAGGATTAATATAGTGGGTTCTTGAACTAATGCTCTTGCGACCATGACCATTTGCCTTTCACCCCCTGAAAGCAAGTTTATTTTACGTGACGCAAGGTGCTTTAGCTTGAGGCGTTCTAGGATAACGTCAATGCGCGAAGAATCAGCTCCATTCAATGCTGATTGACGCTGAAATGGAAGACGCCCTAGACTGATAATTTCACGAACAGTCAAAGGAAAATCAGTAAAACTTTCCTGAAGTACAACAGCAATTTCACGAGCAACAGATTTGGCATCAATACTCCAAATGTCCTTATCATCAACTAATATAATGCCCTCTTTTGGCTTAAGGTAGCGGTAGATCAATCTCAACAAAGTTGATTTACCCGAACCGTTAGGGCCTACAATTCCTAAAATCTCTCCAAGATGAACTTTGAAGCTTATATTGGTTAATATCGATGGATTATCCGGCACTCCCCAAGAGACATTTCGTACTTCAAGCTTAACATTGGTCATGACTTCACCCTACCCAAACAAGGGGTTTCGTTTCAAAACTTATCTCGGAGGGGTACGAAAACGGATTGGGCCATTCCAACCGTTGTCCACTTCGGCACACCCCGTCCGTTAGACTTGCTCATCACGGTAGGTCTCCTGACTCGCGGGATTAACGTTCTACAGACCTTCCCAACTAATGTCAGTGGTTTATTCTGTAGAAACTCAACGCTTACAGTTGCGGGGGCAGTTTCGGCATTGGCGCCTGATGGCTATTCCGCACCGAATTCCCTTTTAATCTCCCATCTCAGTTCTGGAATGGGGGAACCGTACACAAAGAAATAGTCAAACTCCACTCGATTGTAAAGATGTCTGTCACAAAAATAATGAGAGACTAGATACTGTGATCAGAGAAAATCATAGTGCGGTCTCAGATGAGCACAGAAAATATCCATACATTATCATGATTTCGTATTAACTTATCGCTAATTCACGGATAATTAACAATTCTCGATAAAATTTGTTATATCGTTGCTTAGTATTTAAATTTTAGCGGAAAATACTGAGGTGTAATCAATTGAATGATTGTGCCCAATTAACCAGGGTCTCGGCGCAAGGCTTGACAGAGACAGTGCACTCCACCGCCTCCAAGAGTAAACATTGACATATCGGGTTCGTATACTTTGAATCCAAGGGAGCGCATTTTTTCGTTGAGAGACGCGCTGCCATTCATAGACAATACACGGTCATTGCCCAGAGCCACAAGGTTAACGCCGAGATCTTTTGCTTCTGCGTACCCGACATCCACGAACTCAAAATGCTTGGATCTCATCCAATCCACAAGCCAGTCTTCCAGTGCATCCAAGCAAGCCACTAATAGTTTTGGAGCGAGTGGAACCACAAGCCCATCCATGTGTACAAACTCGCGTGAAATTGGTGCCACCTGAACGTCCCAGCCCTTCTCACGCACCCATGACGCAACCTGTTCAGCTCCTTCTTCCTCGGACCGCTCGCCACAGTAGCCTATAAGTACTGTGCCGGGCTCAAGAATAACAAAGTCTCCCCCTTCAAAATGACCGGCAGTCACATATTTCCAGATCGGAATACTGTTTTTTTGGTAAAATTCTATCGCTGATACGTAGTCTGCTCGACGGCATTTCAGTTGCATGTGACAGACCAACGCTCCCCATGGTGTCATTGCGCTCGAATCTCTTGCAAAAAAGTTGCGGTGCAATACTTCATCCGATGCAAGATAGTGACAGGTTACTCCGGCATCCTCGTAGATACGAACCATCTCGGCGTGCTGAGCCATGGCTGTCTGTAGGTTGAAGGAAACTCCTGTTTTCGCTTGGTTTTGTATAGTGCGGCGGGTAATGGGTCCAGCATCTACCCACCGATAATAATCCGGCCGCCCCAAGAGGACATCATGCAAAGTAGCATAGTCGTTGTCAATACCCCAATCGGCATCAGAATTCACTTCATTATTATACACTTTTATCTCCTTCCTCCACTAATTGCCAAACCTTTGTTAGGTGTTTTCATGACCCTATCTGAACGTGCTGAGGTAATGGCTACTGTCGGTGTGTAAACAATCCAAAAAACTAAAACAGAACTCTTCAAAAACTTACCTTTGTCGGTTTTCTTTCAATAAGGCAATCATAAAGTAAAATTACGATACTTTTTAATTAAATTTGTCACTTTTTCATATTGAAATAATGCGAAGGAATTCTTCAATTTAGTCGCTGTGAATCGCTTGAATACATAAGATTTTTGTCATCCTGTCAACTTGATTGACGCTCAATAAATTCCTAAGGCTCGTTTATCGTTATCTCCTTCATTCAAAAAGACATAAGAATGACCATGCTCTGTTTAGCAGATAATTCAGAATTCGTTTGATTTTTTGATTCGCGAAACTTCATCAAGATAGCTGAATTTGGACCGAGCATCGCACAGCACTGATTTGAAAATCTTAGCATAAATCAATTCCGGCAGGTCGGATGAAGCCCTTACGAGTTCTGCTCCCAAGGGATCAAAAATCGCACTTTTACCAATAAAGTGCAGGTCATATTCTCGACCGATGCGATTGGCATAGGCGATGTAAAGTTGATTTTCAATTGCACGGGCCGGAACTAAATGGTTCGTGATGTGATCATTTGGCGCCATGAGTGATGTTGGAACGACAATTAGGTCAGTGCCCTTGTGTGCACATTCTCTCGCGAGTTCTGGGAATTCAATGTCAAAGCAAATGAGGACTGAAATTTTGAAGCCCTTGTAAAATACTTGGGCATGCTGGTTGCCTGGAGTGAATACAAGGTGTTCCCAGTCTCCAAAAAGAGTGCGTTTCTGGTAATTGGAGAGAATCTTTCCATCTGCACCAATCAACATTGCGGAATTGTAAAGTTTGGTCTTCTTCGCCTCATAATAACCCACCAAGATAGCGGTCGCATTTGATTTGGCAGTTTCCTGCAGGTCGGATACCGTATTCTGGTCAATCTGTTGGGCAACACTTACGGCAGAATCCCCATTGAAGTACCCGGTAAGGAAACACTCGGGAAAGACAAGCAAGTCCACGCCACAATGAGAAGCACGTTTCGTAGCCTCGGATATGATCTCCAAATTCGAGTCAATGTCGCCGGCTATGCCCGAGTCCTGCCAGATGCCTAAACTAAGCGAAGCTTCCGAATCAGCCATGTCTAACTACTACGATGAGCGCCGAGAAGTCGTGGGAGATCGCCAAATCGGGCAACTGCTCCAAAGACGGTGACGGCAATGAAAACGAACAAAACTGCGGCCGCGGCCATGACTGGGGTGTATCCGTAGCGAAGGGAATTGAAGACCTTTATCGGAATGGTTTCAACAGAAAAACCCGCTACCATGTAAGCAATTATGTACTCGTTCAAACTAAGAACAGCGGCGAAGGCAAATCCAGAAATTAAGTAAGGTCGAATCAAAGGGAACACAACTGTCAGAAACACCGTCCGGCGGTTAGCACCCATGGTGCGTGCGGCCTCGACTAGAGACCGGTCTATTCCCTCAAGGCCTAGCGAAATTGTCACAAGCGGAAGGGCAACCAGAAACACTCCGTGAGAGACAATCGTCGCGAGGATATTCCCGTAGAGACCTAGTGACAACCAGAACACTAGAAACCCAAGTGCCGATATCACTGGCGGTAACATGAAAGGAGCGATACCAAGTCCAAACAAGGCATGGCTTATCGGGCTTCTACGAGACCACGCCAGATGTGCAACTGGAAGTGCAATACTTACAGCCAACAGGGAGGCAAAAATGGCGATCATCATTGAGTTTGTTAAAGAAGAAGTCCAGTCGTTTTTAGTGAAGAGTTCGCCATACCACCTGACAGAGAGACCCTGAGGTGGAAACAGGAGCTGTTTTTGCTGGTTGAGAGATACACCGGTAACTACCACAAGCGGTGCAACCAAGAACAGCAGCACGATTGCCACGAACGCTCTACCAATCATATTTTTCATGCTGTCTGACCCTTGCGGTCTGTGCTAGCGGCGAGGAAAAGACCTACAAGTGCAAGGGACACCAGCAGAAGAAACATAGCCATGGAAGCTGCAAAGGGAATATTTGACTGAAATATGGCCTGATCGGTGATATGCACGGGCAATGTCCAGTGTTGAGGCCTCCCGAGGACTTGGGGAAGGAGATAAGCGCCTAGGGTGAACACGAACACGAGTATCATGGCACCGGTGATTGTACGGCGCATGATCGGTAGAATCACGGTAACAAACGCGAGGACCGGTGAGGCACCTGACATGTGGGCGGCATCTGTGAGTTCGGGGTCAATCCGGGACACAGAAGGATAGATGGTAAGAACTGCGTAAGGGAATCCGAGATAGGCAAGCCCAAGCATGAGTGCCAAGAGACCTGGTGTATAGGCCTCTGAACTGCCAATTAGGCCCAGAAAAGCAAACAGGTTGCCTATCCCTGCTGTCTGCGAAAGGAGCGTTGACCAAGCAAAGCCGATGATGACCTCCGACAGTGACAGAACAGAGAGTATGAACACCAGTATGACCGACTGTGCTCGCGAGTTCATCCGGCTAACGATGTAGGAAAAAGGAAAAGCAATCGCGACAACGATTGCCGTCGTGCTAGCAGCCAGTGCTATCGAGACAAGTAAGATTCTTCCAAAGAAGGGCGACAGGAAACGAATATAGTTGGTTAGCTCAAATGAAGGCTCAAAGAGGCCTCCTTCAACTCTTGCGAAAAAGCTGACGGATAATATAATTGCGAATGGAATAACGAAGAAGACAACGAGCACAGAAAAAGGCAGGATAGCCTGTGTCCAGAATACCGCCCCTCCCCGTTGATCAATCATTGCGCCGTTACCACAGCGCGACTCGAGTGAAAACTGATACCAACACTTTGACCGATCTCAACTTGTGGGCGATTTTTCGGTGTGGAGACGGAAAGGACTGTCTGTTCCTGCACCCTGACAGAAATCTCAATGCTAGCACCTAGATCTCTGATGAATTCAACAATACCTTTAAAATCATCGTCGCCGACGTTGTGTTTGAGTACCACATCTTCTGGCCGAATGTTTAAGGTTCCTTCTGTACCGACGGATATAGCGGAAGCACGCTCATTCGGAATGACGATACTGTTTCCGAATACCTCAACAGCGTTATCACTGACCCGACGACAACTCAGAAGATTAGTCGTTCCAATAAAACTTGCAACAAAGGAGTTTACGGGATTGCGGTAGATTTCGACCGGGGGTGCTGACTGAAGGATCCGCCCGCGGTCCATGACGACAACCAGATCCGCCATGGTCATGGCCTCTCGTTGATCATGGGTTACAACGATAGTCGTGATGCCAAGCCTTTGCTGCAGCAGGCGTAATTCAACCTGCATTTGTTCTCTCAGCAAAGTGTCTAGCGCTGACAATGGTTCGTCCAAAAGGAAAAGTGCTGGTTCTATGGCAAGGGCGCGGGCAATCGCCACGCGCTGTCGTTGGCCGCCGGACAATTGATGAATCCGGCGTTCCTGTACACCGGGAAGCTTAACGAGTTCAAGCAGTTCATCCACTCTTATATTTCGGTCAGTCCGGTCAATTCCCCGGATTCTTAGTGGATAAGCGATATTCTCAGCAACAGTAAGATGAGGAAACAGCGCGAGTGACTGGAACACCATTCCGATGTTACGATTGTGGACAGGAAGGCCTGACAATTCCACGTTGTCAAACATTATTCGACCAGCGGTTGGAACCTCAAGTCCGGCAATTATCCTCAGGAGAGTCGTCTTGCCGCAGCCAGAAGGGCCGAGCAGGCAGACAAACTTGCCTTCTGGAAAGTCAAATCTCACATCGTCAATGGCAACTACGCTGCCATAATTTTTGAAGAGTCCCTCCCCTCGGAGGGACGTCATCTCTGCTCCTTTAAATGCACCGAGTCCTCGGCAGTCCAGAATAAGCTATCCGACGACCAGTTCGGACCACTTCTGGTTAACCCAATCGCTACGGACCTCGTACAGGTCATACCGAGGTATAATTGGAGGAATATCACTTGAGACAGCAGCAAACTCATCCTCGGTAAGATCTGTCATCTCTCGATAAATGGTCGGGGCGGTTCCAACAAGGCGCGACATTTTTGACTGAATGGATGGCTGACACATATAATCAATGAATACGTGGGCTTCTTCCAACCGTTCTGACGCTTTTGAGACACTCCAAGAGCCGGAATCCAGAACACCACCCTCCTCGGGGAAAGTCGACCTAACGGGCTTACCGTCAGCCGCTGCTAGGCCTGTCACATCATGATAGTACTGGCCCATCGGTATTTCACCGGTCTCTAGCGCTTGCTGGAACTGTCCTTCGTCACGGTACCACAATCGGACATTCGGTTTCACTTCCGAAAGCTTGTCCATGACCTGAAGAATGCCTTCTTCTTTATCAAGAATTCCAGTACCTCCGAACCAAGTTGAAGCCGTGATTTCCAGTAGAAATGAGTTAGTTGCAAGTGCTAGTAGACCGAGTTTATCTGCATTTGCAGGATCCCAGAGGGCCTCCCAGCTTACGGGAGCGGTGGGATAGACATCAGTATTGGTCACAAGGGTGATATACCATGACACGGCACCGATGCCGCTGATGGTTCCATCATCGTAGCGATGTACAAAATGATCAGGTAGGTTGCCGGAGTTCGGAAGAGTGGCTTCGTCAAGAGGTGCCCAGAGTCTGCTTTTCTCTCCCTTCAACCGGGGAGTTTGTGCCATCATTGAAACATCCGCTGGTGCTTGACCCGCTCGGGCTGCGGCTTCCAACTGAACAAGCCAAGCCTCTCCCGTAGGTTCGCCAATTGATTCAACCGGAATTCCTGTATCTTTGGTAAAATCTGGATAGATATGAGCGTCAAACGAGTCTTGGAAATAACCTCCATAAGTGCCGACACGAAGCGTTGAGTGCGATGCTGCCCGCCCAATGAACGGTTTAGACAAAGCCGCTGCACCTAGGGCAGCAGATGTACCTGCTAAGAAAGTTCTTCGTCTGATTTTATGTTTATCCTGCATGTGATCCTCCCTCTTTAATGAAGCGTTAATCAGTACGAGAGCAAATAACGCTGTTAACTTTATGATAATTATAGAGTCAATTTAATTTTTTAGCAATACATTAATTGAGATTCAAAAATACTCTCCCAAGATAATTGAGATTTATCTTCCAACCGTTCACCTGACTTTTCTAACGAGCAACTGCTGGTCTGTTGTAATCCCTTCATGCATGATGAGCTCAGGCGAAACCACTATAACGGACTGATAGTGAACGAAGCTGATATCCGGTCTCTAGTATCATAACTTCATTGAATTGATGGATAAAGGCGAGATACTAGGAAGAAATACTGCTCGCAATTAATTGGTGTTGACTGTTGACAGAATGACAGAGAATAATGCAAGCAAACTACATCATTTCAATGGTTTTGTGATACTAGCCCTTCGACACGCAAAGAAAATGATATATCTTGGTGAATGCAATCGGCAATTTGAAACTCTCAAGCTGCACAAGCATTTAAATCACATGTGTGATGTTTAACCGAGTTCCTTCTCTTACACCCGCATGGAAGAATCCATTCCCATTAATCGCCCCTCAAAATCGTCCATACAAAATGTTTGAATTCTATACAGCTAGATAAGAAAATCTGTTTTAATTATATTTGTTGAATGTTTGTGAACTGTACAATTATCAATTCAAAGGGGAATGAATACTTCCCTGTACGTACCAATTAATCCATTGAATCACTAGTAAAATGTCGCATTTAACCAACACCAATGCACGTCATACCCCCAAGAGAACGCCAACTTATGCCAATTCAAGTATTTGACATTATTATTCACCGGGTCGGTCATATCGATTATGCTATAAGGGAATGAGTAAAATGTCGCATTTAACCAACACTAATGGGCGTCATACCCCCAAGAGACCGCTTCCTCACGCCAATTCAGGTATTTGACATTATTATTCACCGGGTCGGTCATGTCGATTATCCAATAATGGGCATGAGTAAAATGTCGCATTCAACCACCATCAATCTGCTTCATACCCTCAAGAGAACGCTTCCTCACGCTAATTCAAGTATTTGACATTAGTATTCACCGGGTCGGTCATGTCGATTATGCAATAAGGGCATGAGTACAATGTCGCATTCACCCAACACCAATCTGCTTCATACCCT
>MPNP01000301.1 GCA_002239085.1 Rhodobacteraceae bacterium bin131
ACTCGATTCCGCAAGTGGAGGGTTTTACACCGATATTGCGGAAGCCATGCGGCAGCATTGTGGTGACGCTGATCTCATTACTGGTGAGCTTAGGGAACTGCATGACCGGATAATGTTCACCATTTTGGTATCCAATAATGACGATCACTTGAAGAACCATGGTTTCCTGTACGCCGGTAGCAACAGATGGATTCTGTCGCCGGCTTTTGACATCAACCCTCATCCCTTCCGCCATCGTCACCTGGAAACCGGGATAAGTCCTCTCAGCAACAATGAAGCATCTATTGAGGCGGCAATTGAGGCCGCTCCATTCTTTGATGTTACCGAGGATGAAGCCCATCAACGGGCCGTTGGCATGGGTGAGCAAATTACCAAGGAGTGGAAGACCCATGCCGCTGATTGCGGCATGTCACCGGCTGAAATCCGCCTCTATGAACCAGCTTTTACCAATGAAGAAATGCAACTGGCACGCGGTAAACTGTCCGCCACCCGAAGTTCAGTGGGTGTTGTAACCTAGGGTTATCGCACTTGAACTGTTTTCCTTATTGATCAATAATACTTGAGCCCCAATGATGATTTCTATTCCATCCATCCTGTTTCAACTGACATCTCATAGTTGTCTGTTTCCTTTCTGGTGCCACTCTGAACATATTCGTTGCCATCCGACGAGACTATGAAAGAATTCGATTTTAGCCAATTAGTCGACTTTACTCTGATCCTCAAATCAAAGTTATTTTGACCATCATTATGAGTTTGAACAAGGTTGAATCCACCTACAATCATCGCCTTCCTACCTTCTCAAAAAAATTCTCAATAAGACACTGATTTTAGTCCCTTTGTAACCGAAATATACGCAAAACACACGCTTCCCCAGAAATCATCATACACAACCCTCTTGAACCATCATTCGAGCTTGACAATTAGCTATAAATGCATGTGTTGTACATTGGCCCCTTATCAATCCAACATATCCCAACCCCAACATACGTTTTGTTTGTCCCATATGGAGCGTGAATGTATGGGTAGGGCGGTGATGGGGAAGATTGGGCAGGTAAGATAGCCGCTCTTTACTATGAAATAATGGCGATGGACCAACAGGGCTGCTCGATATCGGCCAAGGTCATTGCGATGATGGAAGCCCGCTTTGACCGCATTCTGCAGGAGGCATCAACTACCAAATCCAACTTGATCTCTTGTCCAAATAGGGTCGAGCGACAACGATGTCGACTTGGTCATAACTTGATCCTCCGTTTTCAAGAAAATCGTGAGGGAACTCTAATGTACCTCCATAATCCGCTTGTTGAAGGCAGAGAAAATTTGGTCAAAAGGGATATTCGTTCATTGAGGCTTAAGCAGAAGATCCAACCAGTTTTCGATACTTAAAATACCATCGTGCCAAAATATCCATATTTAGCAGATGAGACTTTACTAATCTGCCACTGATACTACCTGAGTAGTTTACGGTAAGAATGATTTGTTCAGAACTCCCAACCTTCCAATTCCATAAATCTTTCAAGTGATTCACACAGGATATTAAAATGCCTACAAATGTTCGGAATTTTGGCACCATTTTCTCTTTCTTTTTCCATAGTGATCACTGTTAAATCTAAATTCTTTGCACGAGCGATAATAAATGGATCAGCATTTTTGCCTCCCTTAAGAAGTTCCTTTGTTTCAATTATTTGCTGGAAGTGGTTGTTCTGAAATATGGTTCTTACAAAAATTGCTTCCTCAGTAGTAGGCGTCGGAAATAATTCCTTATGTTTCGAGGCCCATTCAATCATCTCTTGAACATGACTATCATTAATTTCTTCCAAAACCTCCCTAGTTGAGGTTATGGCACCTGATTTTACAAGCTTATCAAATTGTTTCCAGAGCGATGGAAATCGATTCCTATAATAACTGCGAAAGAGCAGTGAAAATGCATTGGTATCAAATACGTAT
>MPNP01000302.1 GCA_002239085.1 Rhodobacteraceae bacterium bin131
TACTTTATTAAATCAGAGTCAAACTCAGTATTTTCCGGCCACTGGCACGGAACCGAAGGGCCTCTTGGTGTTTCGAGTTTGCATCATGCAACACCAATCACTCTATCGTTTCTTCAAGCATGTCAAGAATTGGGTATACCTTACAACCCCGACTTTAACGGTGAAGTGCAGGAAGGTGCCGGCACCTATCAAGTAACAACTCGAAATGGTCGAAGATGTTCTGCCGCTACAGGTTACCTTAAGCCTGTTCTTAATCGGCCAAATTTGACATTGTGTACCAAAGCCATGGCATTAAGAATCCAATGTGAAGGGAATCGTGCATCTGGCGTTGAGGTTGCAATGGGAAATCAAAAGCAGTTTGTCAATGCAGATTCTGAGGTAATCGTTGCATCTGGGGCTATAAACACCCCAAAGCTTTTGATGCTATCAGGGATTGGACCTTCAGTTCATCTGAAGAAACACGGCATCTCTGTCGTGATGGACCTTCTCGGCGTTGGCGAAAACCTCCAGGATCATTTTGGAGTTGATATTGTTGCTGAACTAACAGGACCATATGGGTTGGATCATTATGAACGCCCCCTTGGAATGTTGAAAGCCGGAATGCAGTATATCCTCTATAAATCAGGACCAGTTACATCCAATGTTGTTGAGGGAGGAGTCTTCTGGTATAGTGATAAAAGCGAACCAGTTCCCGATTTGCAGTGTCATTTTCTGGCAGGTGCCGGTAAAGAAGCCGGTGTTCCCTCAATCCCTACTGGTACGGGTATTACTCTAAATTCGTATACCCTTAGGCCCACGAGTCGTGGGACTGTTCGGCTATTTTCCTCCGACCCGGCGGATAACCCCCTTGTGGATCCTAATTTCTTAGATACCGAATACGACAGGAATACCTCGGCAAACGGGGTCAAGCTGAGTGTTGAAATCTTCAACCAACCTTCTTTGAGCAAGTACATTAAAACAATACACTTCCCAGGGAAAGATGTTCGTTCCCATGCGGATTACATAAATTACTCAAGACAGTTCGGTCGAACATCATATCATCCAACTTGCACCTGCAAAATGGGGAACGATAAGATGTCTGTGGTGGATTCTGAGTTAAAAGTCCATGGGTTTGATAATTTGAGGGTTTGTGACAGTTCAGTTATGCCGAGTTTAATTGGTTCAAATACCAACGCTGCGACCGCCATGATTGCGGAAAAGGGGAGTGATCTCATTAGACAGAATTATTGACTAGCTAGTTTATCAATGAAGGGCTAATTGATTTCAGCGCCTTATGTTTATTCCTGCTAGGGTTTTTATTCCTCAAGTCGGCATTCAACGGTGATTATAGGGTAGTTAGACTTCATAACCTGATAAATAATCCAATGAAATATAGTGCTGAATTTGCAGCGATTAACCCAAAGCAAGAAAAGGTTAGGGCGACGGGTAGAAAGCAGTATTGCTGCTCCCTTCTACCTGGCACCCTGCCAACCAACTCGTTTGTTTTCAGATATGGTTCTCTTAAAAAGACGGCTCATGATCATCGTTAACTTAATCCAGCTCTGGTGGTTTCGGTATCGACGGTGTATGGGTCGCTTGGTAAATCATATCGTATGTGTCACTCCCCTCTTCGGTCATATCTAATGGCAGCCGATTGCGATGGTCACGTATCTGAGGATCCGCTCCCTCATCCAAGAGCAGCTGGGTAATCTCAACCCAGTCATTCTGGGCACTTAAATGAAGGGGAGTCCGACCCCAATCATCTACAGCATTGATATCAGAGTTAGGCGTTAATTCGTTAATGAGTTTAGTTTTATTGCCTTCACACACATTGATATGCAGAGGTGTCCCCGTTTCCGCAACTGCATATGACTGGAGCGATGGGATTGGACACTTAAAACTACTTGTGCCTGAACCTAAAGGGTGTTTGTCAAAAAAACCGTGGCGAAGAAGGT
>MPNP01000303.1 GCA_002239085.1 Rhodobacteraceae bacterium bin131
TCAATTGAGTTAAAAGTCAACATGCTCATATATCACTTCGGGTAAGTTCTGTCCGAACTCCTATAGGTTTAACTTCTTTCATAGAATTTTGAGTGTCATTATCTGGAACTCAATTTTTCTGTTGTCATTTTGCCTCTGAACTACGCTATAGTTTTTATCAACAGAATTCAATAAATGGCGGTGAAATAATAGCTTTTTAGTCATTATTTTAATTGAATTCAATCAGATCACATAAAGAGTACAATATTATCCAATCAGTAGGGCACGGATGACTAGAATGTTTGACCGGGAATGTACAACTGCAACAATTCTGTTTGTTTTTCAATCAAGTCTCTTTGTTTCAACATCAACAACTATTACCAGAATAATCCCACCAAACTATGTCATTAGTAAATTCTTAAGGTTTAGAAGTGCTGTAACCATAGACCGGTTGAGTGGGTTATGTTTAGGTAATAGTTCAGAAGTTTAACTTTCAAAGTCTATGAGTTTGTAAAAATCTGTTTCCGATAGAATTTGAATTTCTGCCCCTTTTGCAATTATGGCTTCCACCTCCCGATGTTTACTGCTTTTTTTATACCCCTTCAGCTGATTACCGTTCTGAGTACCTAAAACAAGCATCGTTACTTTACTACTTGAGGAGTTGACCACATTGCATCCCACCTTTGCGGCCATATCTGCTGCTTCGTTTCGAGAAACACTAAGTTTCCCGGTAAAGAGGACCGTTTCTCCGAATAGAGGCCCTTCTATATTGCCTTCACGTTTTGCCGATATCCACGATTTTCTTGAGACCCTAGGGGAAGGTAAGATTGGACGCTTAACCCGACTTAACCACTCGCTAATATCCAGCCCAGTAGCATGACAGGCGTGTAGAACAATTTCTGCGGCAGCCCGAGCATCTTCAAGCGCGTCATGATGATTAAATGAGATGCTTAGATATTTGGCAATATTCTTAAGACCAGAACCTCCTTTACGGAACTGGTCAGGCCAAGCTCTTCGGGAGATCATAGCACTATCAAGCCAAGTAACTTGAAGCTGCTCAAGTTCATACTTCAGCATCCCGCGTTCCAAAGCTGTTCGGTCAAAATGGGAGTGACTTACCAAAATTGTTCCATGTAGGCGGCTTTCTAATTCGTTTCGCACTTTCGGAAGAGTAGGACTATTTCTTACGGTGTTTTCGTTGATACCGTGAATCCTGATATTCCATGGATCAAACCAATCCTCAGGGTTGACTAAAGTTTCCCATTGGTCGACAATTTGTCCATCCCGAACATGGACAATACCGATTTGACAGATACTCGCCCGGTCTGCATTGGCAGTTTCTACATCTATTGCGTTGAACGTCAACATGCTCATTGATTACTTCGTATAAGTTTTAGCCCCGTATTTCTAGTAATTAAACTCTTTAATATTAGTTTAAGTATGACAATCTGAAACTGACCATTTCTGATACTATTTTCCCTCTGATATCCTCTAACTAATTTATCTAAAGAATTCAGTTTGAGGGAGTAGAATAGTCGCAATTTGACCAAGAGTTTACTGAAATCTATAAGATTTCAGTATCATTCGAAATTTTCAGGAAAGCCTATCACTTTGAGCGCTCTTGAACAACTGATTAATTTTCGGAATTGGTTAATACTTATACCCCTTTCTGGGCGGATGCTTAGTTAACATGGTATAGGCAGTTGAATCATCGTCAAAAGCCAAACATGAGTATTATCTGGTATGCCGTGATGAGTATGGATACATAGTTCAAGGCTTACTATAATTCAGTCAAATTCAAATTATACCAAACCAATAGCCATAAAATACTGAACTTAAAAAACCTTGATCGTATTCGGCTTCCGGGGTTGCTTAATCCCTGAATCGTAAATTTATTAATTTCTAAAATTTTGGTTTAAGGATATTGGTTCCAATGGAGTTAGCTT
>MPNP01000304.1 GCA_002239085.1 Rhodobacteraceae bacterium bin131
AATGTCTGAACAATTACAATTAAGTACCCCTATGAAAGACATAATTTGTCTTCAAAGTGACTTTCTTTGTTCAAAGCCTACTGATGTACGCAAGACTTTGGGGCAATATTTTACCGGCTGGATTGCTTCCGAGTACATGGCTTCTTTAATCTCCAAGCCCAATAGTAAGACTGTTCGTATTTTGGATGCTGGAGCAGGTACTGGTATATTAACTGCTTCGACTGCGCTACGGTGCTTGGACATTGGTTGTAAGACTGTTCACGCGGTTCTTTTTGAATTGGATAATGAAGCCATTCCTAATCTTGAACAAACCCTAAAAATTGTTCAGGACTCTTTCAAGATGCGGCACGGTAGTTTTAGTTTTGAAATTCGTTGTGAAGATTTCATAACTGCACGACCTGACAAAGATAAAGGGCTTCAAGGCTTTGATGTGGCCGCAATTAATCCTCCCTACTTTAAATACAGTCTAAATCAATCGACATATGCAAAAGTCGTTGCAGACTTATATCATGGCGACCCAAACATTTATGCCTCGTTCATGGCTGTTGTTCTGGCATGTATCAAAGTTGGCGGACAGATGGTGACAATTACACCTCGAAGCTTTACCAATGGACTTTATTTCAAAGGGTTCCGAGAATACCTGTTAAGCCATTCAGCATTAGATTTAATTCATATTTTCAAACACCGCGACAAAGTTTTCAACAATAGTGATTCAGCAGTATTACAAGAAAACATCATTTGCCGATTTGTAAAAGAGCAAATCCAAGAAAACATCACAGTGTGTTCAAGTGATTGTGACGGAAGCATAAGTCACGCAGAACAAAAACAATATCCATACAAACTCATAATTGATTTCTCCAATGATCAACGAATGATACGAATTCCTGAATCTGCCGATGATGCCATTATATTACGGCAGGCTGAAAATTTACCGACAACTTTTGAAGGCGCGGGATATTTTATTTCAACGGGTCGAGTTGTTGAGCATAGGGCACTTCAGTACATAACAAAGGAAACTTGGACATCTAATTCCATCCCTCTATATCGTTCGCACAATGTAACACCCTTAACGACCACTTGGACAGGAACCCATAAAAAAGAAGTTTCTTTTTTGCTTAATAAGGGGCATGAAAAACATACTTTGGAAAATGGAACTTTTGTATTGTTAAAGCGTTTTTCTTCAAAAGATGAAAAGCGCCGTTTGGTTGCGGGTGTTTATCTTGAAAGTACCCATAACTGTCATTGATTGCCTTTGGTAACAAAATAAACTATATCGGTGTAAAAAGAGGGAAGCTGACAAATACAGAAGCATTTGGCCTTGCAGCAATTATTAATTCATCCTTTATGGATAAATATTTCAGATGCATTTCGGGCAATACGCAAGTTAAAGCTACTGAAATTCGAATTATGAAATTTCCCACTAGAGAACATGTAAATAAAATCGGTAAACAAGTGCAACAATTGATGACGAATGAGACTTTTGAAATAGATCTGATTGTCAATCCATTTCTAGACTTTAGCCACAGGAGGTAGGGATTAATCTTTAAGATTCTCAAAAAAACAAAAGGAAAAATTATTTTAAAAGAATTGGGGTTACCTAAGACACAATATCACAACCGTTCAGGATGGGTTCTTCTTGCTCTTGCGAAGATAAGACTATCAGATAGTTGGAGCAAAACCACATCACCTTTATTGCCGACGGTGAAAATTATGGAATTTATAGCAATGCATACGGTAAATTTTACAAACCAAACAGCCGTGAAGCAATTCGCCGTCAAACTCTTCACAATTCGAACTGGCCCATATAGTAACTCGAAACCGAGACAACCCATCAAGACCTACAAACAGCAGAGATAACAACTATTCGTTGCACCAGCCCATATTGGATATTCTGGCAATGTAC
>MPNP01000305.1 GCA_002239085.1 Rhodobacteraceae bacterium bin131
TTACTCAACTCCATTAAAGATATTTAAATGGGCAATTCGCTTAGTGAAGTCAGTGATAGCATTTGCAGACCCCTTTAGAGAGATAGTACCGCTTTTGTCTCCAACACGAATAGCGAGCCGATTACCCTGGGCAATCTCAAGTAATAGGTCATAAATAAAGTTAAGTCGTTAAACGATATAGCAGAATCAGGCTCGCTATAACAATTCCAAAATTATAGCCCTTATAGGAGCGGCTCTCCTGAAACATAGGGATCACGAGCTAGCAATTCCGCACAATGATCTATAACTTTTCGGTCAATTTGAATTGCTTCGGAAATTGCATCATCCCAGATTGTTCTAATCTCAGAAATCCCATCCTTAAATTTTGGTACAATTTCGTTACAGGTCAGATCATAAGCGAGAGATAAGAGTTCAATTATCTCTGGATTGTCTACATCAGGAAATGGTATGTCATTGAAGTTCATCGGATTGAATCTAGGCCAACTTATTTTCCTACCGCATACCCTACGGAGAGCTATTCGACCAAGCGTAGAGTTAAGCCAGACCGCGCAAGCTTTTGCCTCAGAGAATGTTGGTGGTTTATCTCCAATAACTGGCATCCAAGAATATCCGATATTTTTCCGGGCCGAGGCAATTGCTGTGAGACGGGAACTACGAGTATCAAATGATTGAGCGACTAAAAGATGGGAACTGAATTTATCAATATTTTTTTGATCCTCCTTAATCCGTTTAACCCAAGAACTATCGTCTTCGTCAGGTAGTTTTCTTAGTCGTACCCATTTGTTTATCTTACCTGCAAGCATATTCTGACCTGTATCTCTTCCACCACTACCACTGATGACTGGTATAGCATATTCTTTCTGATTATCAAAGTGCTCATACTTTTTATTTGATTGCCCAGACATCCTCAAAGTACCTCCTATATCTACAACATTGAAGTCAGCATTACTTCTAGGTATCGAACCTCCCAACGAGCCATTCTCCCCCCCCCCCACTTATGTTGAACAGATCCGTGCGTAAATGCTTGTTATTATTTATCGCCTCATGGAACTTTTGTACCATCTTTATCTCAGGAAAAACTGCAGGTGTCCAATCACCTTTCCTCACAAGTTGATAATCCCATAATTCAACGGATCCATTGATTTGTTCCCCTTTAAATGCTTTTGCAATCGCCCCAGTCGCTTCTTCAAGATTGGAAGGAAATCTGTACAAATTGATAAAACGGGTTGGAGAATTTTGATTTTGTTCGGAAAACGCTGAGAAGATCAATAAACATTCATTTATGTTAGTATTCCAACTCATGTTAAACGAATTTGGATGATGACATGTAATGATCGTATCTAAATGCAATTGATTAGCTAATAACATTCGGCTAGCTCTATTATTTTCTGCGGTAATAATTGTTGATGGCATCACCATCCCGAATACGCCTTTGCTTTTCTCAGCTAATTTTAATCCTAGTAGTTCAAACAACAAGCCAATTGTTGACTTCTTTGATTGCAAATACGGTTCATTTTCGGCAATTCCGTCCCAGATAACAGAAAGTCTTTTTCGAAGTTTTTTGTGGATTTCTTCATTAAACTTTATCCCAACATCTCGCCAAGGGGTAAAAGGTGGATTCATCAGTATAAACTTTGGAGGCCTATTGATCAGGTCATCACCTAAGTAGGATCGATCAATTACTAAATTTTGATCAAGTATCAAATTCGACTGTGAAACCCGAACATCAAGCATGTTTTGTTTCGGAGGTAATATACCTAAATCTGTTAACAGCTCAACTGACCCAGTTTTTTCTGCACCATATTCCATCAAATTTAGATTGAGTTTGTCATAGTCAGCTGATAAATCACCAAGAGTCAATTGACATCCCGCGAGTTGAAGAGACACTGGATTAATAT
>MPNP01000306.1 GCA_002239085.1 Rhodobacteraceae bacterium bin131
ATTATCTTTGAATGGTATATTCTTGGCCCGATATTAGGTTTATGTGCTCTGGCAGCAATTCCTATCTTTGTCAATATTCTGCGAAAAAAACAGTGACATTCAAAAAGATTATTTTCAGGCATTATGTCGTTAAGGGCATTAATATTTTTCCGAATTAGAAAATAATTCTTGGCTTTTCTTCACCGTAATCTTTTTTATTGTAATTCGCTTAAGCCAAACAATAATCGAGTCCTTATTGAAGAAAACCGATAAATAGTGTCTCTAGCAGAATTCTATTCGCTAGAATTTAAAAATTAACAAGAGTGACTGCCCCTTGTATATATAAAAAAAGATTAACCATTTGTTTGGTTCAAGCGACAAGAAAAGTATAAAGTCAGGATTAGAAATCTGGGAACCGCGGCACATTGTCACGAAAGAGGAGCCCTTTTAACTTTCTCTAGTTTTTGATATTGATCTCAACCCTCAAGGTGAAATGTTGTGCATCCTCTAACCACTTAGTGTATAGTTCAATTAAAAGGAGTGAGTTATGCCCGATGAATTCAAAGCCAAAGAACTAAATCAATTTATAAATTCTGGAGACCGGGTCATCAATCCCTTTTTCGTTGGCCGGGAAGTGTACCAAAAGAAAATTGATAAATTGAATCAAACGATTGTGCAACGTCACCAAGAAAACGTTAGGGATGTCGCCGATGGAATGACGCAAGTCATTTACGGAACACCTGGGATTGGTAAATCCTCGCTACTGGAAAAAATCAGTCAAAACTGCATTGACCAGCTGAACAACGACACTCCGGGTCCCAAAACCATTCCGGTTATGCTCAACGGCCCAGAAAACTTATCCTTTGATTATCTTGGTAGACGAATTAATGATACAATATCAGAGCTCCTTCCTTTCCTAACGATTGATGGTGTCAAGAATACTGTTCGAAATACTCTTAAATCGCTAGCGAGTGTTTCAGTGGGAGGTTTTACGCGTGGAATTCACGAAAACACTTCAACCGACCCCATCATTCCCAAGGGACTATCAATCATACTTATGATTGACGAAATTCATGGGGTATCCAAGGAGGCTGCTGGTGTTCTTTTACGGCTTCATACTGGCAGTAACGGTTTGCCAATACTGCCAATCATGGCTGGGTTATCGACGAGTCCGGACATTCTCTCAGAGCGTAAAATATCGCGTCTTGCCAGTGATTCTGAGCATCAATTACCTCCCTTAGCCCGTGATGAGATTAAGGAGTCCTTTACCAAGTTTGTGGACTATTTCAATATTGCCTCCACCCCTGAGGTGACCAATGAGTGGTCAGAGCGCATTGTTGATTGGGCGGATGGGTGGCCTAAGCATGTACAAAACGCGCAAGCAGCGGTGGGTGAACAGCTCTTGATGAATCATGGTGATTTAACAACGGTCAACCCTCGGATGGTGAAGCATTGTGCGGCGGAAATCCGTTGCAAATACTATTTGCAGCGATTTGGGAGGTATGATCATTACCCACAAATCATTGGTGAAATCATGGCTCAACTCGGACCAAATCCGACCCAAGTGTTTGATATAACTATCGCGATAAGTCGCATCGTCAATAAGCCCCACTGGGACCAAACTATCACGACTACCCCTTTGCCAGCACTGAGTTTCAATTACCTTCTGCACCACGGTTTTATTGACACAGACCCTGAAGGCCCTGGAAATACTTTTAAATGTCCAATCCCCTCGCTCCAGTCCTTTGCTGTGGCGCGAACGGGAACACTTCTACATAGTTGTGTGTGTATCGGCGATAAAACTAAAGTCATGAACCAATTAACGCATAGCTCTGATATCAATGCCGTGGATGATTGGGGTCGGACACCCCTCCATTTAAGTGCTCAGAATGACTGGGTTGAGATTACCCAGCTGCTCT
>MPNP01000307.1 GCA_002239085.1 Rhodobacteraceae bacterium bin131
TGGTGTTTCTGTAAATTTTTAGAGCTCTATTTGAGTATATCCTCCACTTCCTGATATACACTGTCTTCAATTTTAACGAGCGGACGGAAAGGAAGGATAGATTTCTGCTCAGGAGTTAAAGCCTGCACGGTAAAATTAACTGCCTCAAACAAATGATCTGCAAGTTCACTTTTTGCCGTAATGAACGGCAGTCCCGGAGTTTCATCAGTCTTTGCTGCCACCACTAACTCACTAGCAAAAGGGGCAAGTTGCTGAATGATATGCCAAGTTGAAACATCAACTGCTGCTACTTCTGCCCTTCCACTAGACACTTCAATTGCCGATTGCCAATGACTGCCTGTTTGCACGTAATTATTGATGCGGATCCTCCTATTTTGAGCATAAATTATTGGGGCAACCCACCCAGATTGTGAATGATCATCATTATAGGCTAATGACTGCCAACAATCAGAATTGAGTGAGGTTCCGACCTTGGTCAACAAACAGCTATAGTAGTATCCAGAGGTGCAATCAATGCCTAGATCAGGAGTCCCGACCAAGTAGACCTTTTCATGCAAATATCTGCGATACGGGCATCCACACGTTTGTGATAGCATCAAATTGGGGTTTGCCCATTGTTTTAGAAGATCATTATCTCGTCTTAATCTCTGAGGCGACCCAATACTCCTCTCACCCAAATAGCCCCTTATGACCTGCCAGAATTGATCAGTTTGATCCCGCAGTTCAGGGAAATCATACATTGGGAGGCTGGCAAACATAGTGTAAACAATGTGAATTCATATAGTTTGTATTGACCTATACACCATCAAGTCAGTAAATTGAGTCAGGCAAGTATCATAATCTAATATCGTTGATGGGTCATTACTTGGCTGAAGTAAATACTTAATTGACTCTGCGAATTGGAGATGTTTGTGTTTTGATGGGTATTAGTCCCTTGATAATCAAGACATGAATTGTTTGATTATGGCTACTGTCCTTTGAACTGAATTCTCATCTGCTTGAACAATCTTTTGGGCGTTAGTTCTTAATTTTTCCTGACAACTCTCGGCAATAACTACTTCAATGGCCTTTTCCAACTGGTCAGTATCTTCAACAAGAAGAGAGCCTTTATTGGCCATAAGTCTTTGATAAGCACCTACAAAATTAAATGTATGAGGACCATGAATAATCGGGCATCCAAGTAATGCTGGTTCATACGGATTATGTCCCCCGACGGAAACTAACGAACCACCAATAAATGCAAATTGACCCAAGCGATACCAAATACCGAGTTCACCAAGGGTATCTGATACAAATATCGTTTCGTCTTGGGATGGTAGATTTGATTGTGATCTAAGTTTAGCTTTAAAACCAAACTGAATAACTCGTTCCAATACAGAAACGCCCCGTTCTGGATGCCTAGGAACTATCACTAGAAACAGTTGGGGAAATTTTTGCAATAATGATCGAAATACCTCTAATATCAGCTCGTCTTCACCGAGATGAGTTGAAGCCGCAATCCAAACTATTTTATCCTTTAGTAAAGACTGAATAGTCCTCAAGTCACTTTGACTATATGGTAAGGGGGCAGCTGATTGCTTGAGTGTATCTATGACCTCTATTTGACTCTGAGAATAACCGAGGTTGACTAGTTCGTTGAGAGTATTTTGCGTTTGTACGGTAATGTAATCAATTTTATTAAGCAGCGTGTGAGCCGTACCGGAGTGCTTTTGCCAGAATTTAATAGACTTTGAAGAAAACCGACCATTGATAAGCAACAGTGGAATTGATGCTTTCCGAGTTTCGGTCATCAGTGATGGCCAAAGCTCACTTTCAACAAGGATGGCAACTGTTGGCTGCCAATGTACAAGAAACTTTCTGACCCAAGGCCCAACATCATACGG
>MPNP01000308.1 GCA_002239085.1 Rhodobacteraceae bacterium bin131
GATTGGTGCTAATGATGGCAGGGAATATAAGAAATCTCATGCTGGCAGAAAGTGGACTGTGTGGTGGTATTCTTTCATGATATGGACGGTAAGGAACTGAAAACCATCAGTTCGAGTCAAATGCCCGAGTAGAACAAGCCAAGCCTCAAGCGAAAGCTGGCGCATGAACTTTAGGCGATTTTGAAAATGCGACCTGATTTCACCTTTATTCCCAATGCGGATAGTAATGTCGACAATGAGTCGTTCTAGGGTAAGCTCGCATCTGATGCGGAAATTCTTGATTGTTATCATGCCAGTGTTCACTTGGCGAAAGTCTCTGAATATGAGAATTTAAGGCCGACAGGTTTGACAGAAATAAAGTTGAATTTCAGGATAAATATGGTGGTGTTATTACCTTGACCGAAACCCGCCCGTGGTCTTTGTTTCCGGGTTAAGGGGGAGACTACCAAAAAAGAGCACTCTGGTGTTTTGGAGTACATCAAGACGCATCAACACCGAACGAATTATGCGGCGGTAAAAGAGAAGAGTTTACCGATGGGTTCGGTCATTATTGAGGCCACCAACAAGAACCTTTTACCAACGCTTATGAATAGATCGGGCATGCACTGAGGATTGGAAGGTGGTCAAGCAGTATTGAGTTTTAGTTCGCTGCGGATATCCAATTGATTTGATTATGCTTGTATTGGATTATGAAGGAAATTGATAACCGGGACTCGTGCGTTGTCAACTAGAGAGTATTATGAGAAAAAGCTGTCTGATGACTATAATGTCGCAAAATGAGATTCACCCCCACCGTAATTAGTGGATGTTATTGTCAACGCAGCTGAAAATCCAAGCGACATTAGTGAGACAGATTTGTCATGAATCAGGATGCGAAGTTGTAAGTATGGTCGCTGACAATAGAAGAGTGTGAACCGCTGCCAATAATTGAGAAAGAGTCGGTGAAATTAAACGAAAGAAGGGTAAAGATTTAGTGTAAAAATTTTTGCGAACACCCAAATTTTGTAGAAACTCCAGTGATTAAATGTCAGAAGATAAAAGGAATGAGATGGTTTGAAGTTTGGTCATCCAGTCTCAATTTCCAACTATCATATTCAACAGAAATGATAGCCTGAAAGCGTTTTTTCTGTCCTCTTCATTGATGCGGTGATGAAGTGGTCCACGTCCATTTTAACTTTGAATGATATACTGTAGCAAGCAGTAATTCCCAATCCCCGATGTGAGGTGGAAAGGAACCAATTACCACGGTGTGAAATATATTGCTGAAGTGTTTGTATTTTCAAAGATAGGAGCAATAGTATCTTTTATAGCAGCGACATCTGCTTCGATTTTTAACACTCTTACTTCGATATCAGCAACTCTTACTTCGATATCAGTCGCTTTTCCCCCCAATGTTTCCAAATCTATTTTTATAGCTGCGACATCTGCTTCAATACTTGTAACTCTCGCTTCAATCTTAGCAACATCTACTTGGATATTTGTCACTCTCGCTTCAATCTTAGCAACATCTACTTGGATATTTGTCACTCTCGCTTCAAGATTAGTCATTCTATCTTCAAGATTAGCCATTCTGACATCAAGATTATCCACTTTTACATTCAATTTTCCCAATTCTATTTTTATTTCGGTGAATTGTTGATTGAACATTTCGGCTTGGATACGAAAATTCTCATTTATTTTCAACTCTAAGTTGCTTATCCTGTCATTTATTTTTACCTCTAAGCTGCCTATCCTGTCATTTGCTTCTTGCCTTGACAGGCTATCCCTCTCAATTGCTTCTTGCCTTGACAGGCTATCCCTCTCAATTGTTTCTATCCGTAAGTCGTTAATTTGTGCACTAAAAAACCAAGTTACTCCCATAATAGT
>MPNP01000309.1 GCA_002239085.1 Rhodobacteraceae bacterium bin131
ACAGCACTTGAAACCCCTTGCCATCCTTTGGTTTCAAGACAATCGAAAGGTCTGGCCTGATCGCTAGTTCGTGCAACTTCGAAGCAAGTTTGGGGCCCCGATAGCCCCCATCAGCCCAGATTTTGGTAATGGCTGGTGATGACGCCACCACTTGGAGAATTAAGTCCACGGCCCCATCACGATCCTGGACATCCGCCGGATGAATCACAATGGCGAGCGGCGAACCGGTCGTATCCGTCATAATATGACGCTTCCGCCCCTTGATTTTCTGGCCCGCATCATACCCCCTCGGACCACCACTCTCAGTGGTCTTGACGCTCTGGCTATCAATGATCGCAGCACGCGGTTCCTCGGACCGGTCAGCCAACCGTCTTGCTTGAGTGCGCAAATCATTCATCAAGGCGGTCAATACACCACTTTGAGACCCGTTGTAAAAATAATTCTGAACCGTCGAAAAGGGTGGATAGCAACTGGGAATAGCACGCCACTGACACCCGGTGGCCAGCATGGACTGGATGGCATTAAAGACCTCACGCAAGCCGGTTTTACGTGGACGTCCCATACTCCCTTGGGTCGGAAGAAAAGTTTTGATCACTTCCCACTCCTCATCGGTCACATCATATTGCATATCATTGTCAACGCGCTTATATTTATCTCGAGCGGTCTTGTCCCACGGCATGGTATACCTCCTATTTTAATAATGTTTGAAGGTGTAACATATACGTATTTAAGGCCGTTTACTAACTCATAGACTTATGGAACAGATTCTAATCATGGGACTATCACCACCGCCAAGGATTGTACGCAAAGTCAGTCGTTTGACCTAGCATTGATGCGGTACAAGGCGGGATGAAACCCGCACGACACTCAGAACATGATTGAGGGACTCAAATGCCGGAAGTGCAACTTAGTAGCGCCCCTTGAATTTTAACACCTCCTCCCCGGGCTATCGCATTTAAAATTTTACAATGATTTTGCTTGCTGACAAACTCTATATTTTCAACATTTTTAGCCAGTAAAGGAAAGAAAAATCCTTTCATCTCTTTCTGGAAATAATCTGCGAGGATAAATTTCGTGAAATGTGATAAAATGTTATTTCAAATGCGATATCCTTGCATTATTCTGCCTCGTCAATTGTATTGTTTTGATCGTATAGGAGAAAATGCAGGTGGAAACAACTGAAAAATTTTAAATGCAATAGCCCTGCCCCTTTTCTACTGGCTTTTGATCACTTAATGTTAAAGATGGGCTAAGAAAAAATGGGATTAACTTGACAAAAGCTTATCAAGACTGCAAATAAACAGTTGACTAAGTCTTGCGCTTGAGGTCAAGTGTAGTATTGGATGCTGACCATTCAAGTGTCACTACCGGTTGAATATTCCCCCAATAGTAACGTTTGAAAAAGGGGCCATTATCCCAGGGTTCCCTAGGATAATGGTTCGGGCAGTAAACCGCTATTGACAACAAGGAACTACAGGATTGTTATAACGCTTTTTCTCACTAATCGTTAAAACTGATAATCGCACCTGGATTCATAATATTATTTGGGTCCAAACCTGCTTTGATTGTTCGAATAGATTCAACCATCGCTCTATCTCCATGGTTATGTAAATAGGATGAATGTAATCGTCCGGTGCCGTGCTCAGCGGCAATTGAACCACTTAACGAATCGACATTATCATTGATGATGGTTCTGATCTTAACCTTAGTGCTTTCAGAATAGTGAGTAGATTGTTGTTCTTTAGCAAATACATTGTAATGAAGGTTGCCATCCCCTAGATGCCCAAAACAATTGATTATCAAGCCACCAATTTGATCTAGCTGGCGGTTGGTTCTTGTCATAAATTCAGGAATA
>MPNP01000310.1 GCA_002239085.1 Rhodobacteraceae bacterium bin131
CCGCGATTCGCTGAGCCTCACCAGCAAGATGGCGTAGCGCACAGTTTAGGCCAGATCGTTTACCGGATTTTTGTATTATTTCAATAATTTCTATCGCGGGTTCAATCACGGGTAGAAAATCATGGCGAGTTATGCGATTCCATTGGCTGTATAACTCATCAATCGCTTCAGTTGAGCTTTTGATTGTATCCATTCCAGATATTCCCGGAAGCCACCCTCCCCTCACAATCCTCTGATGTAGCATAGCTGCATTCATCAATAAGATTGAAGCAATGGTTGAACCATCAGCTTGATTTTTTCGCTTCTCTGCATCAAGCTGATCCAAGCCAAAATGGTAATCAAGCAAATTATCTAACTCATCACTTTTGAGATACCGTTTTGCTTCAGAAATACTGTCTTCAAGGAGATTAACGTCCCGCTCTGCTCGATTGCGTGCAAGCCCTGATTTTTCAAGAAGATTAACACAGATGCCGACTTTATCAACTGCCTCAATGATTTCTTTTGGAAACTGTTTGCCATTCCCTTGCCCATTTTTCGGGGGGGGGGATCACACGGCCTGCTTCACCATTGAGCATCTTCATTCCTGTCTTTTTTGATTTATCGATATTTACCGGACCAAGTGAACTCCCCGAACTATCTTTCGATTTATCTCGCTCTATACCCGTCTCACGAAGCACAATTTCACCATCTTGGTACTTTTTACCACTGACAATCCTCTGAATAGTAACTGGAGAACCATCACTATCTTTTACCCTTCCCGTGGGCATAACTTTTTCAATAGATTGAAATACTTCCTTTGGATTGCCTTGACCAGAAAGGACCTTCTTGATATCCCGTACCGCATTCCCAATCTTACCAATATGCACGTAATAGAGAGCACTTCGATCGGCTCCGCCAATCACAACCATCGTTGCTACCTCTTTAGTTGGAGGGGGAGGAAGAATTAAATCAATATTCCCACCAAGATTTTCTTCAATCCGAACATCATGAGCACGTAATGCGATTAATGTTTGTCCAAGCTCACTCCAACCATCTTCAGGACAGCTATTGCGTAACCATTCTTCGGCATTAGCTGTAGGTGGAATCAGAATCGGGCATATAATATATCCCAATTCTTTATCATTTGTTCGTCGCATGACCCGGCCAACTGCTTGGATTACCTCAACAGGCGACTTGCGTGCTTCTAGGAAACTGACGGCAGAGAGTGCCGGAGTGTCGACACCCTCACCAAAAATACCCACATTAATAACACCATGAGGTTTCTCATTTGTTGCTTCCATGAGATTTGCTTTGGCTTTTTCCCGCTGAGCAACCCGACTATTTGCATCAAGATGTTCTAACTTATAGTCAGATAAAACTTTCTTCCCTTCCTTCTTGACCCTCTTTTTCACCCATTTTTTTACTTTTTTATTGTTGAGTGCGGATGTCATTTCTTTTGAACTTTTAATTCGATTCATGAAATTGATTGAGGAACGAATTTGCACACCTTCCTTACGCAACGCCCCTCCCATCACGAGGGCTAAAACCAATCCTTTGAGATATTGGGCGGTGGAAAGTGTTCTATCGACTTGGGCTGCAAGTAGATTGGCAGTTTTGTAAGCATCTTCTTCATTCACTCCAATCGCAATAATGCGGTAATCTGTTAGCCAGTGATTTTCAACTGCTTCCATGTAAGATCTGCGATAGAGTTCAGGTCCAAAGGTTTCTTCATCAGCCATATCTCTGACAATAATATCATCATTATTTCGTCTATCCCTTTTCCTCTCATCACGGCTGTAGACCCTTGGAGTAGCGGTTTGATAGATACGGTATTTTGCAGGGAACCGGTTGTCGTCATGACAAATAGTA
>MPNP01000311.1 GCA_002239085.1 Rhodobacteraceae bacterium bin131
GAGACCAGCTTTTAGATCGAATTTGGGGGCGAGGTATTCATGTGGAAGTCAGAACGGTTGATGTTCATATTGGTCGCCTGCGTAAATCACTTTGTCAACATGGTGGAACTGATTTACTGCGAACCGTACGAGGAACAGGATATTCACTTGGATAGTGTCTCTAAGTTCGTGTCCTGAATTTATCTACCTTAAGGGCACCTCTATAAACCCCCAAAATTAGAATTTGTCTATTTTACCCCTGGAAACATTTCTCAAAATCTTTCTCCCAAGGTTTTACTTTCCCTCCGGTCAACTTCCCAAAATGACACAAACCGACCCCTTTTCAACATTTGTAACACCACAACAGCACACACTGAGCCTGACATTGCCACTCTCTCAACACACGCTGCTCTTTGATTAGATTTCGGCGATTGTCTCCAAATAACACAAGCGCTTGATATGATAACACACGTTCCGCATGCCCATCCAACCCTTAGCCTGGACTTTCCCAATCCAACGCATCACCTGCTCCGGCATATCATGAGGTATCATGCCGAAGACATGCTCAACGCCTTGGCCATTTCCTTTGAACGATAGACACAATCGGCCCACAGCTGCGGAGCACAGGAAGGCCTCGCGGCCAGCACCGGCTCTAACATCCTGCGATCATGGACACTGGCCGCTGTTGTTGCCCATTGGTCAGTCCACTGCGTCTCCCGGTCAACCGCGATATAGTTCTTGTTACCATAAGAGGTTTGACCTCTCTCCGTGGTCCGCCGAGCCTCCGTGCCCTTTTGGCGTCATGGGTTGGGGTCCTCGGCTCGCTAGGGCATACGACCATTTTTAACTTCGCCATTCGCGTCCCGACTGTTCCGTTGGCGGGGAACGGGAACCATGGTTGAATCCACCACGGTCCCGGTGTGCAACTGATACCCACGCTCCAGCAATGGATCCGTGAATACCCCAAACAAGGTGCCAACAGCACCCGCCTGGGTCAACGGGTCCTGGTCCTTCCACTCCGTCTTCTGGTCCGGAGCCCCTGATCCTTGCTCTGAAGACCAACACACGCCTTGAAGGATGCTCGGTCCAGCAACATTGATTGCCGCGGGCGGTCGCTCAGGGAATACATGACGCTCAACAGAAGAGCACGAAAAATGATCATCTGATCCCAAGAAGGAGGGCTAGGACCACCGTGACGCGGAGAGCCGAATACTTCTTCCAAGATCAGTTTAAAGCGACCTCAGTCCACCCAGTCCGTCGTCCGGGCACGGGTGTTGAATGCGGCCAACGCCTTGCGTTGCCGGTCTTCTTCAAACAGGTTTCTTTGTTCCATGTGACTGCTCTTGGTAACCATCAATAAGACAAATTTATTGCTTGCCTAGAGTGCATCATAAGCAAAACAAAAGGACCGGGAAAAAGATGACTGAGTGGAAAAATAATGTTAAGAATTACCTTGTTGGAATAAATAGACGTGCCCTTAAATAAGAAAGATAGTGGCAATCGCCGTTTTATATTGATTGAAATGGAAGAAAACGCAGACCGACTTACAGCCGAAAGGGTTCGCCGAGTCATTAATGGCTATCGATTTCCAGGCACTCAACGCGAAGATCTATTTCATGAGAATATTACCTGTCGAAACTCAGAAATCCCGAGAAAATTATGAGGGAAGTTGAGATAATTGAGAATCTCAATTACGGTAAGTTTGAGAGGATTAAAAAATCAGTTCGGAATGGTAAATTGGTCTCAGGGGAAAAGAAAATATTGGATAAAGAATTTTGGCTTCGGTGATGATGCTACTAGCTACTTGGATTAAAAGGGGGATTTGAAAAGTGTATTTTACTCTTACAGAATTATTA